>DAOUAU010000119.1:0-3475 GCA_034433195.1 Dehalococcoidales bacterium | reverse complement strand
GATCTTGGATGACAGATTGTTGAGGACTTTCCGTACGCCGTCAAAACCGGTTGCTGTCATTTTTATTACGGTAACCATATTAAAATACCCTCTTGTAACGATTTATCGTGTCCTGGACGTCTTTTGGTATCCACAGCGCCAGCACCGACCCCTCACCGGTGCCGCCATCGGTTGGGAATACGCCGCCAGAGAGCAGGTGCGCGGTCATTAGAGCACAAGCTTCTTTAAGGTCATCCGGTATAGCCGCATATCCTGATATATAAACTACCCGAAACAGTCCGTAGCTACCACGACCAAACGGAGCATCATGACAAATGATTGTGTTACCAATGAGGTCATTATTGTTCAGCGTTATCCAGCCGCTGGATTTAATATTAGTTGACCATTGCACTGAGTTTAAACTAATAACCGGTGTGTTTTTCAATTCAATCCTGACATCTCCCGACGGGGTTTGGTTGGCATGTTTCGACGGATAAACGTACACATCTGTATTAGTCGTCGGGTCAATAGGCTGGAAGCATTTGCCAACAATTGTTCGCCAGGCATTATTCAGCTGAGTTGTCACCTGGTCGTCAGTATTTCCAGTCGGGACTTTAACTAACGGATATGATTTGTATTCTGATACTGAAATTGGGGCGGTTAATACTATGGGCATATAAAACCCCCAACGGGGTGGGGGTCAATCACCCTCACCCCGTTTTATATTTGATTACGCAGGGGCACAGTTAGCAATGATACCGCAGGCGCCAGGAAGGTAAACTTTCAGAGCTCCGATACAGGTCACACCAACAGGAGTATGGCGAGCGGTGCGAGCGAAGATCTCACCATAATATTCCTGCTGCAGTTCTACCTCGAAGTTGTTCGGAGTCTCACTGTTCGGGTAAGGAACGTTCTCGCCTAATAACAAGATTTTACCGGGAGGTGCATGAACGCTGACCAGAATCTTAATCCACTGAGATGTGTATGGATTCCAGTATGCGTTTACAGCAGATCCAGCTCCGAATTCAGTTTTGCCATCCGGGGTGACCGAGATGCGGACTGAATTGGACGTGGCCGTGCCAATTGACAATTTCTTGATGCTCCTGGCCTCCTGGGCATTGCACAACAATAGTGTCGGTGATACCCTGAAATTATTCCAAATACTCTGAAGGGCGGTTTCAATTTCAGCAACACCTCCAGCACCATCAGACGTTAGCGCGGCGTTATCCAATGAGACGTAATATGCACCAGTGTTTCCACCCAGGGTCAATTGCTCCAGGATGCCGGAATATCCACGGGTATCGGCAGTCTGGTCCGCGGTGTTAGAAACGTTGCCGGATGTCAAGTTAGCCAGAACTGTATATCGATTAGTTGTGACCGTTGCGCGATAGAACGGTGTATTCGTCGCTTGGGTCGAAATGAAAACGTTATAGGCAAAAGCACCAGGGACATCCGTCCATGCCAGATTGAGTGAGTTGTTAGATCCTCCAGGTGTCTGGCTGCCCAATACTTTAGCGATAGTTTCATCAGGGCTATTAACACCGCCACCTCTTCCGGTCGCCTGGTTAAGGTATCCGTGCAGAGTTAGAGCCGATACAGCCACGGCGTATGATGTACCCGATACCAAAGCACCTCCCGTTGTGACAGCGCCGGTTGCAGTAATAGTAGCAGCTGCCATTGCAGTATTGAGTGTATTTTGGTTACCGCCCAGGATATACCGATCCTCCTGGATCATAAGGTTTTGCAGGGTAATCAACATGCCAAGTTGAGGGATGTCGGTAAATCTGCGGCCGAAAAACTTCGATTCGTCGGAATACCTGTTATACATGTTCAGTGTTTTATACGCCGCTGATCGTTCAGCGTCTGTCATTGTCAATTCTGTGTTGACAGCACCCTCATCCACACCGGCCTTGACCCTGGCAGAGTTGATACCAGTAATAACCTTCCACCTTGCAGTATTACCACCAACGGGATTAACTACGCGAGGTATCCGGCGCCTTATCGCGTCCTCAATGAAATACAGAGATTTGGCAGGTGTTTCCAACGGATAACCGAATTGAAAACTACCGACGCCTTTGATTGATTCTGATGTCGGCATACGATCCCTGGATTTAATTCCAATAGCTAAATTAATTGTTTCCTCAGTCGTCAGACCGAGCCCGTTTTTTATTTCAGTAGGCATTATAATCTCCTAATTTTATTTTGCAACCGATTACCAGGGTGATTGCGGCCCTTTCGCAATGACACCACTCATCTCCAGTTGGGCTAATTCCCAACCTAATGTAGTTTTGAGCGATTCATTGTCTGTTGTCTCTATGATGGTTTTAATAGCCTTGATTCTATCCACAGATGCGGTTGGCTCATTTCCCATCTTGGGATTTTCCACGGTTTTGGTAGCACGCCGGACAGGGCCGTTATTGGCAGGCTCTAATTCAAGTGTCGTTATCCGTTCTTTAAACGATTTTGTCGCTTCTTCAACGGCGGTCCTGACTATTGACTCAATATCTGCTGCCTTGACGGCTGTTTGTTCGTCTCTTTTTACAAGGGGCTTTGCTGGCATTTCGGAATCTTCGACCGCTTTCCCTTCCTCATGATTCTCCGGCGCCATCCCTTGACTAATACCGGGTTGATCGGGCACCGCATCATCGATATCCGGGGAAACATGTGAATCTTGCCCAGATGTGGGATGATTTTGGCTGACAATGCTTTGGGCGCTCTCAATCAGGGCATTTAGAGCATCGATGACCGGGCGTGGTAACTCTACAGCCTTACCACACGAGGTACATTTGATTGACTTGACCGGACATTCAAGCGGAGCCACTTTTTTCTCGCCGGCGACATGGCCATTAGTCTCCGCACTGACAGCCGGATCAGGTTTGATTTCGGGGCTTCCCTCGGGTTTAATCATGGTTGTTTCTTTCGGGTCCATATTAGTGACCTCCTTATCTTCAATTTCACTTATTAACGCTTTGAAACTACAGGCGGCCATAGGGTTAGCGGGGGCAAAAGTCAGTGACTCTTCGATGAGTGGCCATGCTTCGATAAAACCATCCGGCCTTTTTTTAATATTGTCTGGATCCGCACCGGAAGAGAACAAGAGTTTTCCTGCTTTTACCAGCCGCTTTATTGATTCATAATATTTGTTGGCTTTATCAAGCTGGACTCTCATCCACTTGCCTTGGGGGGTATCCTGAATATCGATTACCTCTCCGATCGGCAGGTCTTTAATAGTTTCATCCAGACCGTGGTGATAGAGAGCCTTGATTGGTTGTGTGATAGTCTTGCCATCAAAGTAAGTGGATTGGAAATTGGTCGCCTAATTAAAATACTCTCCCGTTAAATCTTTCCCTAATTCGGTAGCGTTATTTCTGACCGGGCCGCCGTATGGGATTCCCAGACCTTCGATTACGCCCTGTTCTTCATCCAGAAACTTCACTGCATAACCCATACCATTACCTCACTTTTAATTGATTTCGGTTGGAATCTAAATTGGTAT
>DAOUAU010000118.1:0-4320 GCA_034433195.1 Dehalococcoidales bacterium | reverse complement strand
TCAGGCTTTCGGCGCACCGGCATTTATCAATCATGTTAACAACTCCACGGGCGTCTGTATGATTCTTAGCGATTTTACACCATCTCCCGGGCCGACTCTGGCTAAAATGGTGTCTGCGATAACCGGTTGGGACTACTCTCTGGAGGAATTACTTAAAACCGGAGACAGAATAGGCACCATGCGGCATGTTTTTAATCTCAGGGAAGGGCTTAACCCTTTAAAGCATTTTGTCCACGGCCGCGTTTATGGAAACCCTCCTTTAACCGAGGGTCCGCTGGCGGGTGTTACCAGTGACCTGGAGGCGGAAGCCTACTGGCATCTTGGACAGTTGGATTGGGACCGGGTCACTACCAAACCCAGCCGTGCTAAACTGCTGGCTCTGGGCATGACGGATATTGCTGAGGAATTATGGCCGTCCCGGCCATCCGGAAGGGGGCAGGCGGGACCGAAATAGCGAAAAATGAAAAAACCAGCTGATCTGTCCAGACTTATCATCTCCTTGCAGGCATGTTGGAATATCCGGAGAAAAATGGTTCAGATAATCCATGAACGGGAGGTTGAAATCTATGGCTGAAACCAGATATGACCATCTAGTTAAAAGTGTGCCTTTCAAGTATTTGGAGGAAGGCGGGCTCAGGCAAGGTGCGGAAATGACCAGCCAGTGGCTTAATCTGCCGGTCAATATCCGCTACGGTTGTTACTGGACAGGCGGCAAAATGGGCTCTGGAAAAGACTATCCGCACGTTCATGATTACGATCAGGTGATGATGTGGTTCGGCTCTGATATGACAGATTTGGGGGAATTGGGCGCCGAAGTGGAACTGACTTTGGGCGAGGACCTGGAAACCCATATGATAACCACCTCTACGGCAGTGGCCATCCCCAAGGGCATGCCTCATTTCCCGGCGGTTATCCAGCGTTTGGATAAACGCTTTTTCTATATGGAAATTTCTCTGGCCAAAGAATGCGCTGAGACGGTATATGTCACTGAAAAAAAACCGACTTTATCCGGAGGCTTTCGTACCAAATACGGCAAATACTTGATCCCGCTCTCATTCAGACGCAAAGGGGCCTGGCATTATGGGCCTACCAATCGTGATGATGGAGGAGGGTCTTTGGCCTTCGTGCGGACCCAGGAAGCGGGTTTTGATTTCGTGATGCTTTATGAGAATATGAAAAAAGCTCCCTACCGCATTTGCCCTGAACCGGAAAAACCGCATGCTCATCCCACCACTCAAATAATGCTCTTTTTAGGCACTGATACTGATGATATCAGTAAATTCAACGCGGAGTTTGAGATTTGTATGGGTCAAGAACTGGAAAAGCATGTTTTTACCACACCCACGGCAGTAATTACCCCGCCTTTCCTGCCGCACTGGCCGGGAGGTTTACTGAAAGTGAATAAGCCCATTCTGATGTGTGATATTCATCCCTTCGGGAATGACCATTAGACTGTGAAGATCCAGGTTTGGCTGGAACTAAATTTCAATACGGAAAATATTGCCTTTGCCGGGTTGGCTGGTAGCTTTGATTTTGCCTCCATGCGCCTCGATGATTTGTTTGGAAAACGCTAACCCCAGTCCAATTCCCGGATATCTCTGGCGGTCTTGCTCGGTGCGGTGGTACGGCGAAAAAAGCCGGGTCAGTTCAGAATCTGGTATACCTGGTCCCTGGTCAGCGATCTCAATATATAAGATTCCATCACCAGTTCCGGCGCTGAACAGAATATCGCTGTCAGGCGGGCTGAATCTGACAGCAATGTCAATCAGACTGACAATAACCTGTTCCAATCGAGCCGGGTCGACTCTGACCAGGGGTAAAGCGGCCGGGAGATTGACTAAAATATGATGAGCGCTCTTCTCCACGGTGGGTTTTAGGCGTGTGATAATATCCTGAAGATAATTTGAAGTATTGACTCGCTGTTGCAGCAATACAAAACTACCACGCGAAACCCGGCCGATATCGAGCAAATCTTCCAAACGCCGGGTTAACGTATTAGAACTATCTACAATAATGTCAATCAGTTTGTGTGTGATCTCATCCTCTGAAGAGGCCAGATGGTCATCCAGCATGCCTCCAGAAGCCACAATGGGGGTTAAGGGAGTCCTGAGTTCATGTGCCAGTACATCAATGAACATACCCCTGGCCTTTGATTCCTCCTGCAATTCCTCCCGTTGTGATTTTTCTTTAAGATATAGTTCCTGCAATTTGGATTGGGCTTTTTTCCGTTCGGTGATATCTTCAATAATCGCTACGATGCCCATCGAAGCCCCGTCAGCATTCTTCACGATTGAGATATTGATTTGTACCGGGAGTACCTCACCGCCCTCTCGATTAAGATTGAATTCAAGCACGCTGCCGTGCCCGGAAGCGATGACATTGTTGATTTCCTGACGTAATCTGGAGTGATCTTGTACCGGAAAAAAAAGGAAAATATTTTGGCCGATAAGATCAGTTTTGGATTGACCTCCTGTCAGTTTAACAAAAGCCGCGTTGGTCTCAATGATTTTATTACGGGTATCAAAAACCACTATGCCGTCAGTCATCGATTCGATAATCAAACGTATTTTTTCTTCTGCTTGAGATAAAGCAACGCTGTTTTGTAATACCTTGTTCAACGGTGAACGGATTAAAAAATACAGCACAAGGGCGGTGATGATGACAAATCCCAAACCTTTCAAGGTTTGTACATTGTTGAGGAGATCTATATTTGAAATATACCGGGCAACAATCCAATCGGAAAAGGCAATATACAGGGCTGAGAACACCAGGTAAATACCGGCAGTGATCAAAGGAGAGTACTTAACCGCGCGTTTGATACGCAGCATGTCCTTTAGCATGTCAGCCTCTTTTTGTTATTCCGGCTTCCATTCTGGCATCATCGAGATGTATTTTTAATGATTCCTCCAATGGGAGGCAAGAGAAATTAAAATCAGCCCGGGCGCGTGCCATACTGACTTTCCAGGGCAGGCCGCCGCGACCAGGGGATATCATTGGTTTCTCACCAAAGGAGATTTGGCAGCCCGGCACCAATTTTCTTAGTTCCTCTGCCATCTCCCGGGCGCTGCAGGGCGGGCCACCCACGTTGTAAATCGGATGTGGAGAAGACTGAGCTTTGACCAGAATACGGCTGAACTGCCCCAAATCATCGGCTGATACCAGCGAAGATAAACCGCGGCCATCCATCTCCATATGGTACGGTTGGCCTGATGCCACGGCTGACGGCATATCGGACCAATATTGCGCCGGAGAGCGTCCGCCGTGTCCGTATCCAATGGTGGGCCGCAGGCCGGTAAAATTCATGCCGTAGCGCTGTGAATATTGAGAGGCGATGATCTCCGCGAACAATTTACAAACGGCATAAGAATGGGTAGGGTTAGTCTGGTCATCCTCGGTTACCTCTCTGTCTCCATACATGGTTTGCGGGCCGTAAACTGTTTCGGAACTGGCGTAAACCACTCTCTTGATGCCCATTAATCTGGCCGCTTCAAAGGCGTTGCACATGCCCATGGCATTAACGCGCGTGCTCAGGCGCGGGTCGGTATTCACTTCCTGTCCCATGATAAAAGCCCAGTTGACCAGTTTATCTATGTTATGCAATTTGATAACGTTTAAAATATCTTCAATATCGGAGACGTCTCCGGCCACAAACTTGAATTTGTCAAGGTTTTTCTGTATTGAGCGCATGAACCATTCCCTGGGTGGAGCAACGTCCATAGATATAACACTATTGATTTCCGGGTCTTCCAGAAGGTAAAAAACCGTCTTTCTGCCGAATAAGCCGCTGCCGCCGATAACCAGGATGTTCAAAACAGGCCTCCTTGGCTAATATGATATCTCAAAAAGTAACTAAATACTCTTCCCTCTGACTATCTTATATGATAACATAAAAGCATATCTGGAATCACGATTCAAGTTTATCATGGTGTTGTTCAATTCACCTTGTCCGGACCGGAAGGCTGATATATTCGCAACGTATCGGTTACCATGATGGAGACGATTAGTATACAAGCCCAGGCCGGATAAAAAATATTCAAACCATCAAAAACAAGGTACCCGGAGATTCCGGTGATCGCTTTACACCAATCCGGAGAAGCGAATCAGGGTATCCCGTTAATGGAATGTATTGTATCGGTAAAAATACAGGACGGGTGAAGCTGATGAGGTATCGCAGTGTCATAAAAAGCGGTCTTTTAGCCTGGATGCCGGTTTTGATCACGCTGGCAGTCTGGATTGTTTTTCGTGGAAATAATCTGGTGCAGTTATACCAGGAGATGGTTCCGGGTTTTTGGGTTCCCATCAACCCTCTCAAAGCTGCCG
>DAOUAU010000117.1:0-1605 GCA_034433195.1 Dehalococcoidales bacterium | reverse complement strand
ACATGGCTGGTTCCTCCACAAGATATTTAACATGTAAGGTTTGAAAATGGTTTTTTCACAGGATGGTCTTGATATATTACGACAGGAACGGACGATATCACTCCAGTATCATTTGCAATTGCCTGATAGTGGTAACGGACTGTCCTTTCCAGTGATTATTGGCAAATATAAATGTCTTTTCGGCTTCGCTATCCAATTTTTTGATGCGCGGCAGCCACTCTTTAAGTTCTTCCGGTTTATAGCTATAATCATAACGTTCCCAGGCTTCCCGGTGTTGCCACCATTTTTCTTTATTGCGGCCGTGAAAACGCACATAGGCAATGTTACTGGTGGCCTCCGCCACCGGTGGTATCAAATTGGGTAGCTGGGGCTCATCAACACAACAAAAGCCAATGCCCTGCTGCCGCAGCCAGCTAAAAACCTCTACCCTCAACCAGCGGGCATTGCGGAATTCCACCACCAGAGGTAATCCGTCCAGGTCACGCCGCAAATAGGCCAGATATTCCCAATTCTGGTTATTATAATCAAAACTATTGGGGAATTGGGCTAAAATGCAACCCAGCTTCCCGGCCTGCAGCACAGGATCCACCGCCCGTCGAAAATCGCCGCAAACATTTTTACCTTCTCTTTGGTGCGTCATCTCCTGATTGGCCTTAACCGCAAACAGGAAACCGGCGCCGGTTTTATCCGCCAGAGCTTTCATCACTGCCGGAGCAGGTATGGCATAATACGTCGAATTTATCTCGCAGGTCTTAAATTCCCGGGCATAATAAGACAGCCATTCTTTAGCAGGCAGCCCCGCGGGATAAAACTCACCTATCCAATCTTTATAACTGAATCCTGAAGTGCCAAGATATATCACTTGGCGCAAATTTAACACAATTTGCGCCAATAATCAACTACCGTCTTAAAAGACTATCCAATCAATCATCATCCAGGCCGTTTCACATCAGAAGTGACAACGGCATTGAACGATTTTGATTTAGTTTGCTAGAATGAAAACACTGCAGTCTCTTAAAGGGACGGGCCTGGCAGAGAATCAACAATGAGGTCAACCATGGACACACGTTTAATAACCTTAAGTGAAAACAGCGCCGGACAACCGGATGTGCAAGCAGAATGGGGACTGAGTATATTGATTCAGACTGATAGCCATCATATCCTGATGGACAGCGGCGCAAGCTCCTCAGTGGTTAAAAACGCCGGGATACTGGCGGTTGACCTGACCAAAATCGATATTGTAGTCCTCAGCCACGGACATTTTGACCATACCGGAGGGCTACGAGCGCTGCTGGCGGAAATCGGGCATGAGGTGACAATCATCGCTCATCCGGATATCTTCGCTCCCAAGTACAGTCATGGCAAAGGCCAAAAGGACCGTTACATTGGCCTGCCCTTTAGCCGTGAAGAGTTGGAGAACCTGGGGGCCAAATTTGCTCTTTCCCGTGAACCGGTGCAAATCACGGATAAAATAATTACCAGCGGTGAAATCCCCATGACCACTGATTTTGAGAGCATTGCTTCTACTTTCAGCCTGAAAACCCCTGAGGGCTTCCAGCCAGATCACTTACTGGATGACTTGTCAGTAATTATTTCAACTGCTTC
>DAOUAU010000116.1:0-6675 GCA_034433195.1 Dehalococcoidales bacterium | reverse complement strand
CCTTTGGCCATTTGCTGTGCTGAGGTGGCGACCTGTTGAGTTGATTCGGAAGACTGCTTGGCGGCGAAGGCCAATTGATCACTGGCGGATGCTAACTGTGTGGCGTTTTCTTTGATGTTTGCCACCAGATTGAGAAGATATTTTTGCATCTCATTATAAGAGCGGGCCATGGTACCTATTTCATCAGTTCCCGTGGAATTGATTTGTTTAGGTAAATTAGCAGTCAAATCCCCGGTTGAAATCCGTTTCATGACTCTGTTGATTGCCTTGATACTGCGAGAAATATTTCTTGGGATTAAAACCGTGATACAAACGGTGATCAAAACTGCCACTGCCGCGAGCATAATGAGTATTAATGACAGACTGTAGTGTAAACGATCGTTAGCATTCACTTTAGCCGCAGATTCTTTTTGCGATTCGGCCAGAGTGATATTGATTAAATTCATCATTGAATCAATAGTATGGTTAACCACAAATGAGGTATTCGTATCGCTGCTGTCATCAGCCAAACCAGAATGATAAAGATCTGCCGCTTCAACTAATCGGGACCGAACCAATACTGCTTGCGCCGCTATCGTATCTATAGACGAATTCTGAGTTTGTCCCAGATGATTTCTAAGGGCAGTTTCATCAGCTTTCGCCAATAACCATTGACCTTCTCCATTCACCCTCATTTTTTCGTCAGCGGTAATAACGTAATATTGGTAGTTAGTGATCATTCTCAAGATGTGGGAACTCCAGCTGCACCACATCAAATCTGCTTGTTGTGCCTTGCTGACCTCTTCGGAGGCTTGCCTGGACAAAGTGAGTCCATAAAAGCCTACGCTGGAAACTGCGATTAATAATACGATGATTGAGACGAAACTTAAAATCATTTTACCCCGGATTGTCAATGACACACGCTTCAATCGTATGTGTGTCTTGCTTTGCTTGCCTTCCGGTTTTGCCATGTTCATGATTTCTTACTCCTTTGTGCAGTTCAGCTTATAAATCAAAAGATGTTATTTTTAGAGAATGCCTGTCTGCATGATACTTCTGTTTTTGGCGTACAACAATGACATTACAGATCATTTAGTTTGGTATTATTTACAGGTTCGTCATATGCTGTTTTAAACATCTAGACGGGTGTTATGTGGCACATTGCAAGGAGTGCCAGGAAATAATCTGAGAGTAGCTTTCAAGAGTGACGATGATGGATGATAGCTGCGGGAGATGCCGTAGATATTGTTCCCAAAAATTAAACGAGGCCAGAGGGTATGAAGACATATCGGATGTAAAACGGAGCGCCTATTGAGGAGGCGGCTCGTTGTACATCCTCCGTAAACTTTATCTTTATCATAAAAGGCTGGAAAACCGGAATCAGTTTTTATTGAGCACAATATTGATCTGGTACATTAATTGCTCCAGCGTAATAGGTTTAATATAAGGATGGTTAGCGGTCCCAAGACTAAGTGTTCTTACGGTGTCCGCTCTGGCTCCCTGAGTGCTCAACATCATAATCGGCACGTCCATCGTTGAACGTATACCCAATAGTTCCTGAATTCCTTGCATGGAAGCTAGAGGAGTGTCCAGGATGGCCAGGTCAGGTACGATATCGATAAGCACTTTTAGCAAATCATCGTTGCGTGAACGGGTGGCTCTGACTTCATATTCTTGATGTGCCAGGTTCCGGTGCAGAGTATGCTGAAAACGGCTATCTGAGCTTACTACCAGGATTTTTTTTTCAGCGCTCATTTACAACTCCTTGTTCTATCAGTCAATAAATAAAAACAGAGATAAACCGAATCTGTTAATTATCAATATAACTGACAGCTAATTAATACACTTTCCGGGCATGAATAGTGTTGGTGACTGCACCAGCAGGTTCTTTAAGGATACATCGCCCGCTTCACAAATCAGTAACAAATAAGAGCGTTAGCTAACAAATTGCTAACAAAACATGAAGCTGCATTAAGGGAACAAGATCAACCAGTGGCACCTGAAAAAAGTTCGTTTAACAGCAGATAGAGAAAGAAAAAACCTGAAAGTTCTGGTGATTTGGAAGTCAAATATTTTACAAATACCATTACTAATATTATAATGAGATCGGTGGCAATGGTTATCTTTAGTTTGTTGGAACACGTGTGACCAACAAGATTTCTGTGGGGTAGCCTAATTTAGCCATCTAAAACAAGGAGGACATTCAGTGGCGTTTACCGACAAACAAATCCAGTGTGTTGATTGTGGCAAAGAGTTTACCTTTTCGGCAGCGGAGCAGGATTTTTTTGCTCAGAAAGGGTACACCAATGAACCCAAGCGTTGTCTAACCTGCCGGCAAACTCGTAAGGCGGAAAAAGGCGGCGGTAACAGCGGCGGTTCCCGTTCAATGCAAAAATTTCCTGCAGTATGTGCTCAGTGCGGCAAAGATACTGAGGTACCTTTTGAGCCCAGACAGGGGAGACCGGTATATTGCAGCACTTGCTACAGTTCAATGAGACAGAACCAGGCACGGTAGACTGCGCAATATAAATAATCAGCCAGGCCAGGGGTGAAGAACTCCTGGCCTAATTGTGGGACTAAAGACTAGCAGTTATTTTTGAACCCCTCAATCCATGCTTCGGAAGAACGGAGGTTTGGAAAGGGGTATTTGGTGTGAAAAATGGAAGTTTTAAAGAATGAAATACCGTAACGATCTAAGAAACATCGCGATAATTGCCCATGTTGATCATGGTAAAACCACGCTGGTGGACGGTCTGTTAAGACAATCCAAAGTGTTCAGGGATAATCAACAGGTTGGTGATTTGATCATGGACCATAACGCTCTTGAACGTGAGCGGGGTATTACCATCCTGGCGAAAAACACCGCCGTGCATTACAAGGGTGTTAAAATAAATATCATCGATACTCCCGGACATGCCGATTTTGGAGGAGAGGTTGAACGCGTGATCAACATGGCCGATGGTTGTTTGTTGTTGATTGATGCTGTTGACGGACCGATGCCGCAAACCAAAGTGGTTCTGCGTAAAGCGATGGAAAAAAAAATTCAACCTATTGTGGTAGTCAATAAGATTGATCGCCATAATTCCCGCGTTCCGGAAGTTTTGAATATGATCCAGGATTTGTTCCTTGAACTGGCGGTCACTGAAGAACAATTGAATTACCCTGTTGTTTTTTGCAGCGGCCGTGAGGGTTGGGCTACCCTCGACCCTGAGAACAAAGGTACTGACCTGATTCCTTTGTTTGAAACGATATTGAATGACATTAAGCCTCCGGTAGTTGAGGAAGGTCCCTTTCAGATGCTGGTTTCCAACCTGGATTATGATTCTCATAAAGGTAAAATCGCCATCGGACGTATTTGGCGTGGCACCGTTTCAGCTCATCAACGGCTGGCTGTGATTGGAGCTGATTCTCAAATAACATCTTTTGAAGTTGGACAGGTATTCACTCACCTGGGTCTAAAGAGAGAAGAAGTTCCCGAGGCTTCGGCTGGTGATATTATCGCCATCACGGGCATGGATAAAACCACCATTGGTGACACACTGGCTGACCCGGAACACCCGGATGCCTTGCCCAGAATAGAGATAACTGAACCGACTGTTAAAATGACATTCGGCGTTAATACCTCTCCTTTTTCCGGAAAAGAAGGTAAATTTAGCACTACCCGTCAGTTACGTGACAGACTATATCGTGAATTGGAGACCAATCTCAGTCTGAGAGTTCAGGACACTGACAGCGCCGACACTTTTTTGGTCTCAGGCCGTGGAGAGCTTCATCTGTCCGTTATGATTGAAACTATACGTCGCGAAGGCTATGAATTTGAAGTTTCAAAACCGGAAGCCATTATCAAAGAGATAGATGGCAAAAAGATGGAACCGGTGGAAACTCTGACACTGGATGTTCGCGAGGAATACATTGGCCAAATTACTGAGTTGCTTAGCAACCGGCAGTCTCAAATGACCAATATGTTCAACGATGGTAAAGGAAACGTGCGTATGGAATTCCGTATCCCGACTAAGGGATTGATCGGCTTTCGCAGCGCTTTCTTGACGGCCACTAAAGGTGAAGGCGTCATGAATAGTATTTTCATGGGCTTTCAACCCTGGGCGGGAGAGATCAGCAACACCCGCAGCGGCAGTGTGCTGGTCGCTTCTGAGAGTGGTGAAGCCGTGACTTATGGGTTGAATAATGCCCAGGACCGCGGGTTAACTTATATCGATCCCGGTACACCTGTATATGAAGGCATGATAGTCGGTCAAACCAATCGTCCCAGAGATGTTTCGGTCAATGTCTGTAAAGCCAAGAAGTTGACCAATATCCGGTCTTCGACTTCGGATGTTGCCATCAAATTGACTCCGCCAATAAAAATGAGTCTTGAACAAGCTATTGATTTCGTCAATAAAGATGAATTAGTGGAGATCACGCCGCTGAATATCCGGTTGCGCAAGAAGATTCTTAAAGAAACGCTGCGTTTAAGAGCCTATGCCTCAGAGCACGAGGATGACTAGGACCACATTGCCGGGGATGTAAATATGAGGGATGAAACAGTGCCGGGTATACAGGGCAACATTCCTTTTGAAGGGCAGGTTTGGACCGGACTATACAGCCGGTTCTAGCGGAATCTTCGAATAATTCAGGTCAGTTTGGGCAACAGTGTATCCTTATTTTTTTTCAGGATATTTTCAAATACCAGAGTTTCGGATATAATGACCGCGCTTTCCTTCAGCGCTTTGAGCAAGACCGGGACTTTCTTGGAGAGGCGAGTTTTTGGTCCGATGATACTGATAGCAGAGGGAAAGAAATAATTATGTACCGGACAGGCTAAACAGGTGGCGCCTGGTATTCTCTCGCTGTGGCTGATCGCATAACCCTGCTCTCTGATTTGCGCTATTGCAGACTGAATGCTATCAGAATCAAAAAGGAGCTGGTCCGGTGTCTGGACACTGTTCAACATCTGCTTCAAGCTGGCCTCATCCAGCTGCGATAATAGTATTTTTTGAGTAGCTCCAAACGGCAATAACGCCATAGTCCCCTTTAAATCATCACCTAATCCCTGAACCATCAGTACATGCTTGCTTTTAAAACTGTCTATCTGAATAAATTCGGTGCCGATCATTACGGTCAAAGTAGTGGTTTCACCAAAAAGTTCAGATAGTCTCTTCATTTCTTTAAAAGAACACATGCGCAAATATTGATGGTTGGTAGAGGCATTGGATGCCACCTGCGCAATCAGTGGGCCCAGATAGTAGCGATGGTTGATGGGATCATACAAGGTAATACGCGGGATGGTGAGTGACTTTAATAACCTGTGTACAGTCGGGATTTTCATATTACATTCTCTGGCAATTTCAGTCACACTGCTGACACCCGTGCTCAGGCAAATCAGAATACGGGCAATTCTTTCGTAACTGGAGATTTCCATTTGATCTGTCTGCGGAATCATGGCATCCAGTTCATGCGAGTTTATCTTCGGTTTACGCATTTTTCAATTATAGCGAGTTAATGGAGTTATTTCAATGCAATTGGAACGACAGATTAAAGGTTTCCAGACGTATTGACACGTTAAATTATATGGAGTACACTAATACCAAATTCTCTTCTTAGTATATTATCATTTACCCAGACGGAATAACTAGCTAAAAAAGCCTCGAATCGCTGTATAAAAAATTTGATTCCGGATGTTACTGGAAAGCCGGACCAGATGTGAGCAATTTTAAAAACGCGTATCGTGAATTGAGGCAAGAATGTGCTTGTGTATCAAACGCAAATACGAAATGGCTAAGTCAAAAGGAGGTAGATAGTTGACTGCTTGGCAAGATTATTTGAAAGAACAGGGTAAGGCACCTGATTGGCCGTATGAAATTCGTTTCGACCAGGAGCATGAAATCAGTACTGATGTACTGGTAATTGGCGGTGGTATTGCAGGTTGCTGGGCGGCTATCAGCGCTGCCAGGCAGGGATTGCGGGTAACCCTGGTGGAAAAGGGTGATACCATTCGCAGCGGGGCCGGCGGTCCTGGCTGTGATCACTGGTGCGACGTTCCTGCCAATCCGCTATCCAACGTGGATCCGGATGAATGGGCAATGCATATGGCCGACCGGATGTATCCTAACGGTATTGGTCTTCAAATTCAGTGCCGGGAAGATTATGATACTTTAATCGAGCTCGAAAATATGGGCGGCAAAATCAGAGATACCGAAGATGAATATTTGGGCGCTGAAGGGCGGGATGACAAGACCAAATTTATGGTATCGCCTCGTTATACCAAACTTCACAGCTATTTGCCTGCGCCTGAAGGCTGGAAGTCGCCTACTCCGCATTATGACCCTTCAAAATTGAATAATGTAGTACTCCGTATCTGGGGCAGCACGTTTAAACCGGCCTTAAAGAAGGAATGTAAACGGTTGGGGGTTAAAATCTTTGACCGGGTGATGGGCACCAGCCTGTTAACCGAAAACGGTGTACCGGGAAGCCGCGTAATAGGGGCTACGGGTGTTAATAACCGGACCGGCGAATTCATGATATTCAAGTCCAAAGCTACTATTCTGTCCACGGCGGGAGCAGGGTCCATCTGGATGCTGAACACCGAACTGGGTGGTTACTGCAATATGATGTCCCGCACTACTACGGGCGATGGCACTGTTATGGCCTGGAGAGCCGGGGCGGTTTTGACGGGGATGGAAGCCGGTGGAGTTCTGC
>DAOUAU010000115.1:0-8757 GCA_034433195.1 Dehalococcoidales bacterium | reverse complement strand
TAAACCGTTGTCAAGAGTTTTTTTCAACAACGGTTTTTTATTCGTTCCTGATCTTAATCTTGTTTTCGTTTTGCTTATGGTGAAATTTCAGTGGGGGAAAGCCGTCAAAAATTGCTTGAATAACCGGCGGCTTGGCTTGAACAAAAGTCACCGGCGTGAAAGGCAGCGCCTGAAAGTGGAAAAACCAAAACCGGCACATCCGGGAAAAATTGCTTGAATTAAACAGGCGGTTTGGCTGAAACCCGGGCAAGTTGAAGACAGTTGTCCGGTTAAATTGCCAGACCTCGCCTCTTTAAATCAGTGGCGATATCATTCAACCCCAGTTCATTCAGTTTAGCCACAGTGGGATAACCCGTTGGCGGGTCCCAGCCCCGCAACTGGTAATACTCTGTTTTCATGGTTTCGAATTTAGCTTTTTCCAGCACACAGCCAACCCGGCTGGTGGTTGTGCCGTCAGGGCCGGGCATGATGGCATCCGGATTGATAAAGACCTCTCCGTCCAGCAGAGGCCGGGTGTGGAAATATTCCAGTACAATATCATCCCGGCGGCCTTGCCAGCCCTGGCGCAGTTGAATCGCTCTCTGCAAATTATAGACCCTCTCACCCAGTTTTAATAAACCGGATTGGTCCGTCTCCCGGCCGGTAATAGCTGAATAAATCTGGTTCTCCATGGTGGGATCGCCCACGTGGTCTCCCGCGGAATTGACGGCCATCATCGGCCAGGCCAAATCACACAATATCAGACTATCTTTGGCTGAGCAGCGGTCCTGAATGATTTTTGCCGCCTGGGCTTTTCCGGTGTAGGTTGAAAAGTCGGCGGCTGCGGATCCGCCCCACCAGCGTCTGCCGGCTTCAATGACATCCTCAGTGGAGAAACGGGCTCCCGGGGCTTTTCGCCGCCAGGCCGCCCACTGCATTATGGGAATGCTGACACCGTGCAGCTGGTTGATCGGCCGGCGCGGTTCGGTGGCATAAAGCAAAGCGGTGGTGATAAATAAGCGAGGGTCATAATCCCTGGCTTCGCCGGAACGGGTAGCCACCCAGCGCATCAGGATTTCCACGGCTTTTTGACCCAAAACCCCGGCTGCGTAGTTTAGTCCGCGGGCCAGAGAATCACCAAAACCCTGGCGCCGGGCCACCATCCGCACCAGAGCTTCAATGAATTCCGGACCTCCGGCTTTAGAAAGCGGCAGCCCGCTCTGTTGCTCCGTGATTACTCCATCTTTGTAGCAGTCAATCAACCAGCCCACCATGGGCGCCATCACGCTGGAATCCAGAGTACTGCCATCACACAGTCTGAGGGCTCTGAGCTGGACTTCATTCCATTCACCGTTATAATAGTCTGCGGCGGCCTTCCGGTATATGCTGGTTTGCTGGCAAAAGGATTTGTATTTGCGGCCTTTTTCAGCCAGGTACATTTGCCGGGAACAGCCGATCGAACAGCCGTAACAGTCCTCAGTAAAGGTCACCCCGGGGACGCCCCAGGGAGATGGGCGATTAGGATCTCTGGGGCCCTTAAAATAATTGATTTGCTCAACAATCTGCTGTAAACGCTGAGGGTCAGCCGCCGGTAAACTGCCGCTGCCTGAAACCGCGATGGCTTTAAGCTTCTTGGAGCCCATCACGGCTCCCATTCCGCCTCCGCCGGAAGCGCCTTCATCCGAGAGCGCCGTGGCAAATACTGCCTGATTTTCACCCCCGGGACCGATGGTAACTACACTGCAGTCTGCACCGCATCTGGCGCGCACTGCGTCCAGACTGTCAAAAGCATCCAACCCCCATAAATCAGAGGCATCTTTAAAGTCCACCCGTCCATCCCGGATCGAGATGTAGATGGGTTGAGAGGCTTGTCCCTGCACCGTGACGGCATCAAATCCGGCCGCTTTCAGGCCGGTTCCCCATTTGCCGCCCAGATTGCCGTAAGAAAAAACCTCCGGACTTTGCAAAGGCGATTTGGCACACATCTGCCAGCGGCAGCCGGCAATTCCAGTAAAACCGGTGGTGGGGCCGGTGGTAAAAATCAGGCAGTTTTCAGGAGACAGTGCGGCAGCCTCGGCTGGAACCAACTCCCAATACAGACGGGCTGCCAGGCCGCGACCTCCGATGTATTTTGGTGAATAATTTTCAGTTGGCGCAGTCAGATAAGAGCGTTTGGAAATATCAATCTTAAGGATCTTCCCGGCATAGCCAAATCCATTCATACCAATCTCCTGAAGGCGATCTTTAAAAATCATATGTCCTATATGACTGATTCAGAGTATAAAACTTTCGTGATAGAAGGTCAAACGATCGAAACAAGGTGGCACTTTAAGGTGCCACCTTGCCGGTCATCCGCTAAAGAGTCAAGACAGGTCAATGCTTATTTGAACTTGCCGTATACCGCGGTGAAGTCCACCAGAGCTTTAAGGTTCCGGGGATTAACTTCATCCAGAGCAGAACCGGGGGCCATGATATAGCCCCCGTCCTTAGCGCAGGCATCAATCAATTTAGCAGCATATTTTTCAACCTCGGCTTTGGTGCCGGTTTGCAGTAAAGAAGAAGGCATGCCGCCGCTGATACAGACCTTGCCGCCCAGCAGTTTGCCGGCCTTGATCATATCAGTGCGGTCAAAACGCGCGATCACCTTGCCTTTGGGCAATTCCTGCAGAAATTCCAGGCGCTGCGTGTAGTCACCTTCGAAGAAGATATCCGGTGTGTGCCCGGCCGCTACCAGCGCTTCGACCAGCAATTTCAAATGCGGCCAGTAGAATTTCTCAAACTGTTTAAGAGACATGAATCCGTCAGCGCCCCGGTGCAAAGCGATAAAGGCCTGGGAATATCCCACTGGTTTGGGCGCCAGAGCAATACGGTTAAGTGTCTGTCTGGATAGTTTTTGACAGGCTGCCATCAGCTTGTCCGGGCAGCGGTACATATCCAGCATGGCGCCGCGCATACCTCTCAAAAAATCGGAAATCATATCAAACGGCACTCCACCCCCCACCATTGAGGACTTGCCCGGGAAGCCGAGCTTATTCAGGTCATCAAATATGCTCTGGATGTTCTTTTGCCAGGCTACTGCCAGCTTGGAAACTTTCAGTAATTTTCTCAGCATGGCGGCAAATTCAGGATCGGCCAGAGTGGCAAAAGGCACCATATTCATCATGGATTCGAGAGGCGGCAATTTGGACAGGGGGGCTAACAGGCTATTAAAACGGGGCGCCAGAAAACGCACGTTAAAATCGGACTGGTCATTCAGAAATTGATCGTATTCTGCTGACTTCATATATTCGCCCTCAACGAACTGATGAGGGCGGTTTTCCCCCACGCCGTGACCGGGCCAAACGGTGGTCTTGACACCCATCTCTTCCATGATATGGCCGGACTGGTTGGGGAAATAGCCGACACGGTCAGGTGACAGGTACAGGGCAGCTTTCAAAAAGGCCGCTTTCCATTTGGGGAAATCATAAAAGGAATCACTGAATTTGATGCCGGCATAACGGGCCGGGAAATAGCTCAATGGTAAAGATGTGGGCACCCTGTCCGCCGGTTGAAGAAAGACGGTATTGACATACCTTTTATCACGTTCCTGATAAAGTTTCTGAGTCGTTTTGTCCAATTTGTGTAACTCCTTAGATATTATTCAATTTATCATGCCGCCGGTATGCAGCCCGTGTCTGACGGTCAAGGTTTCTGGAGCTATTCACCCCCGGAAACCGGTTTGGTATTGGGCGGCGGCGGGTCTTTCATGCCCAGGCGAAAATATTCGCCGCTTTCTTTCCGTTTCCAGTTGACCGAGATTCTCTGGTTCAAAGGGTGTTCCAGCGTGATGGCCCCTTGATTTGGGCATTCCTCCACGCAACTGCCGCAGAACCAGCATTCTTCGGGATAAAGCACGATGGGTGATTTCTTCTTCTCAGGGTTGGGCATCAAGACATCGGTGGGGCAGACCTCCACACAGGAGTTGCAGCCGGTGCAGACAGCGGGATTGAATTTCATGCCCTTATTGGGAGTGGGTGGATTGGGAACCATGTATACTTTTTCACTCATTGGAGTTGACCTCCCGTTTAAACAGCGCTTTTAGTTAATTAACATGGAATTTGCCTTTTTAACAATGCTTCCGGTAGTTATCTTCATAATCTCCGGCGTAAGGAGCTTTGAGATGATAATCCAAAGGCAGCTCTCTGACCTTGATACCGTCTTTTTCTTTATGGATCGGAAGCAGTTTTTCCCACTCTTTAACATCCATCTCAGGATAATCCAGGCGATGGAAATCCAGATAAACGCTGCTGCATTTTCTGGCCAGTGAAGATTGCAGCAAGCTTTCTCCAACATCCAGCAAAGAGAAACATTCCACCATGCGCCCCAGTTCATGCGGGTTGGCAGCGAAGGCGCTGACAGCTTCATTTTCTTTTAATTCATTGAGCAGCCTCAAACCCATTTTCAGTGTCATCTCATTCTTGTACTGACCGCAGTAATCTCCCATCACGCGAGCAATGGCAGCATTCAGTTCTTTCCAGCCCACGCCTTCAGGACTGGCTTTTACCGGGCGGTAGACCCGCTCTTTCTCTTTGGCCACCTGGCGGCCGTCCGGATTGGTAGCTTTGATTGAGCGGGCATAATCGGCGGCCTTGCGTCCGGCAAAACGGCCGGTGGTATGCGCCTCACCATGGCAGCCGGAACCGAAGATGGGGGCGCCGCCGGCAGCGTATAAGCCTTCCAGTGAGGTGCGTAAATCCCAGTCCACCAGAAAACCTCCGCCGGCCATGCCGCGCAGGTGCGGGCTGGGTGTGCCGCCCCAGAAGTTAGAGTTTTGATAGCCGTAAGGAGGCATCACTGGTGCTTGCAGCATATCTTTATCCGGATCAAATCCGGCCCGGGTATAATTCTGATAAATGGGAATGCGGGTCTTGCCTTCATTGCCTACCATCATACCAAAGATGACCCGCCGTTCAGATTCGGGCAGGCGGCTCAAATCGGCATAGAGGGGCAATACAAATTCGCCTTTCATGATTCTGTCCGGTAAATCACGCGGCAGGTCATTTACCGTGTATTCTTTCAGATAGGAATAGATACCAATTCCCAGTCCCAACTGGAACTTCTGCCCCTCTCCGGGCCGAAAACGCTCGGGGACTGTTTTTAATTCGTTTTTATTGATATCGAACCAGGGCACTTCCTTGCCGTTGGCATCCACAATCGGCGTACCGTGATAGGTATTGCTGGTGCCGCCCATTGAATAGGGGGTGTAGCCCAAACCGCTCAATCTGTTATTGCCGGTTTGTTCCATTAAAACCAGTTCCGCTCCGGCGTTCCATCCCACTGCATGGCCGACACCGGCGTTATTCATATCACTCATAGAAGCTTGTGCGGTCAGTTCCGGAGCAAACATGAAGAGCCGCCCCGCTCCGCCGGTGGCAATGATGGCAGCTTTGGACCGGATAATGTAAAATTCTCCGGTACGGCTGTTCAAACCGGTGGCTCCAATCACGCGGCTGCCCTGTTGGCCGTTTTCGGTCAGCAAGCTGGTAACCGCGGTGCGGTTCATAATGGTTATGCCCAGACGTTTCATCTCGTTATATAAGGCAGGCTTGATGTTGTACCCCCATACCCTCAAGCAATGACGGTTTTCATAGTCATAAGCAAACATCAATTTGGTGGCTTCGTCCCGGAAATCAGCCCCTTTGAATTCATCATGGATATCCCGGATCTGAACACCCCATTTTTCAATTTCTTGCAGGGTATCCCAACCTTCTTTGCAGATGATATAGCGGGCGATGCCGCTGGTATAGCCGTGGGTGCTGTGATAACAGGCCAGAGTATAATCCAGGGGGGTTACTTTGGAGCAGGGGTTGGTGACCGCACCGTGCCAGTGGTCAACTCCGGCGCCGCCCGAACCGCTGCGTTTGGCGTGTCCTCTTTCCACGCTTATCACTTTGACGCCTTGAGCAGCCGCGCTGATGGCTGCCCGGCAGCCGGCCACACCTCCACCCAGCACTAATACATCACAGGCCATTTCAGTTTCCTTGCCATAACTGACCGGATAAGGCCATTCCGGCAGGGGAGCGTCTCTACGGATAAAATTTTGCCAGGCGGTCATAAAGTTTTCCTCCTCCCGTGACGAATCGGATGAAGTCCATCACTCCATGAAATAACAGGCATGCAAAACTCAAGCCGGGTTATTTTCCTTTGGATAATTGTAATCCCCTCTATAACCATAACGCAAGTCTTAAACGATTCCAGGTGGCGCTGAGTGTTCAGAGGGTCTTCAGACGGCTCATTTTTGGAAGGGTGATAATCAGCAGCAGAGCGGCCACATTCAGGACACTGAATAGCCACCAGGCATAACGGTAGGTGTGCCAGCTATCAAAAATCCAACCGGCCAGATAAGGCCCAAAAATAACTCCTATTGAGAGAAAACCCATTAAAATACCAAAAACGGTGCCAAACCGGCTGCGTCCAAAATATTCTCTCAATAAAACCGCCCGCAGGGTATTGGCGCTGCCGTAACTGAGGCCAAAGAGGCTGACAGCAACCACCAGCAGCCACAGCGAATCGTTTCCCGCCAGATCAAAAAGCAGAGTGCCGGCGCAAATAACGGCAAAAGCAACGATGGTTAAGGTTTTACGGTTAAGCTTGTCACTGGCCCAGCCTGAGGCCAAACGACCAGCGATGCTGACCACCGGAATGGCCGCCGCGAAGAAGCTGGCAGAGGAACGGTCGATTTTTATCGAGCTGAGATAGGGCATGATATGGGCCAGCACCGCGCCCACCACCAGATATTGCAAAGTAAAAGCCAGTGTCAAATGCCAGAAAGGGCGGCTGGCCAGGGCTTCTTTAGTGGTATAATCCCGCTCCTTGGGAAGAGAGGCGATGGGTTTCTTTTTATTAATATCAGTTTTGGGCATTTCCTGATGCTTTTCTCCGTCCATTGCCAGACCGTAAAGTTCGGGTTTATGACGGACCACCAGAGAAAGGGGTACGCAAATCACCAGCGTACCGATGCCCAGTATCATCAAGGTATCCCGCCAGCCGTTGGTATTTAACAGACGAATGATGACCGGAATTAAAAGTCCGCCAAAACCAAATCCGGCGGCTAAAATACCGCTGGCAATGCCCAATCTCTTCCTGAACCAATTGCTGGCTGAAGGAGCGATCACTGCCGGACTGCTCAAGCTGGATCCGAACGCCAGGATAACTGCACCGGTATAGAAACCTACCAGAGACTGCATCTGGCTTAAAATAATCAGGCTGATGCCGACCAGGATGGCGCCGCTGAATAACAGCCAGCGGGAACCCCAGCGATCCACCCAAAAGCCCAGCAGGGGAGAGACCAGTCCGGTTTCAGCGCCGCGCAAAGATACCGCCAGAGAGACTTGAGCATAACTCCAGCCGAATTCCTGGATAAAAGGCTCAAAAAAGGCGGTGAACCCAAAGACCACTATTCCAGCAATATAAAGAGAGGATAAAAAACACGCGGCAATTATATACCAGCCGTAATAAATATTTTTCAAACTTTTGACTCTCAGTCCTATTTGCAAGGCCTGGCCTTGCAAATCAGGCTATTTGGTTATAAGCCTGGATCAGTTTTTCTCCCTCTGCCAGCAGAATTTTGGCTCTTTCTGGTGGGAATTTGGATTCCAGATAAGCTTTCAACGCCTCGCTGGGAGAAATGCCTTCCAGATTGTTTTGGCCCAATCTGAGGCGTGTTTCCCGGCGGACATCGCGAGTAATGGTCAGGTGATAGGCCTTCTGCGCCAAACGGTGAATCTCATCATCGCGCAGCCGGGTGGAAAGAGCGACCGGCAAGCTGATTTCGATGCGTACTACGGCATCCTTAATTTTGGCCAGATTCTCTCCAATTTTACGCATGACCGAGACGTTGGGATCCGGATCATCAGCATCAATCTCGATTTTCAAGGTGAAGAAGCGGCGTGCCTGGACCGGATGAAAGGAGTATGTCGTGGTTTTTTGGGCGCCGGGTGAAGGTTGGTGGATTTCTATTACATAAAAGCCTTTTTCATCGTTTTCATCTCCAAAATCCACTCTTTCCAAACTGCCGGAGTAAATCACCGGCGGATATTCGTTAAGTGTCTGGCCTTTGTGAATATGTCCCAGGGCAATATAATCAAAGGCCGGATTGGCTACATTGCCCAGCAGCAACATGTGTTCCTGCCCGACTGACATGCCTTTTTCAGTACCCAGTTTCGCGTTCATCACCCAGACATGCGCGGCCAGTATGGAGGGCAGAGCGGGATCTACCTGAGAGGCTTGCTGGGTGATGATATCCGTCAAAATTCGCTGCAGGTGTTCATTGATTTGATTGAAATCCAGATTCTGCCTGTCTTCACGTGTCAGCAGCGCGCTGCGGCGCACCCAGGGCAGAGCGGCAATTTGAATTACACCGGAGGCGGTGGATACCCGGTGCAGGCCGGGTTTGCCGGCCAGATAAACATTCGGAACGGAAAGGGTATCAAAAATCTCCATGGCGGTAGCCCGTCCGACGGCATTCGGCAAATCATGGTTTCCAATGACTAAAAATAATGGGATACCGCCCTCGGAGAGCCGCCGGATACGTTTCGCAAATTCCCTTTGCTGGGTTTGGCTGGGCTCACGGGTCTTATAGGCATCGCCGCAAAATAGCACCAGATCAACCTTTGCCGCCAGGGCGTAATCCACCAGTTCATCCAGCACTCTCAGAAAATCTTCCAGACGCGAAGAAAGGCCGCTCTGTGGGTTAATTTGCCCGTAGTTTTCAACTCCCAGGTGTAGATCGGCAAAATG
>DAOUAU010000114.1:0-21021 GCA_034433195.1 Dehalococcoidales bacterium | reverse complement strand
ATCACATTTCCAGAAAACTGGGAGGTCATCGTCAACAACATGCAAGGACATGACCGGCCGGCGCAAGCCGAAGGGCAAATCAGGGCAGCAATCCGTTTTCCTATTGGCATGCCGGCTTTGCGGACTCTGGCCAAAGGAAGAAAGCAGGCAGTAATTATTTTTGATGATATTCAGAGGGCTACACGGACGGCCGGAATAGTGCCTTACATACTGGAAGAATTGACCGCGGCCGGCCTTAGGGACGAACAAATCAGGTTTATCGCGGCGGTTGGTTTACACGCCGCTATGAACCGTCAGGACTTTGTCAAAAAACTGGGGGAAGAGGTTCTTAAACGTTTTCCGGTTTATAACCATAATGCCTTTGGCAGTTGTGTCAATATCGGGAATACCGGTTTGGGGACACCATTATTGGTCAATGCGGAAGTAATGCAGTGTGATTTGAAGATTGCCATCGGATCTATCGTGCCGCATGCTTTTGCCGGTTTTGGTGGAGGAGCGAAGATAATTCTGCCTGGTATTTGTCATTATGATACGGTGGTCAGTTTTCATAAACTGGCCAGCCAATATAAAAAAGAACACCCGGATGAACCGATTGGAACAGGTATTGTTGAAAATAATATACTGCGCCTGAATATGGAAGAAGCAGCCAGAAAAGTGGGGTTGGACATTAAAATAGACACTCTGATGAACAGTTATGGTGAGACCGCGGCCATCTTCGCCGGGACATTGAAAGAAGCCTATCCCAGGGCGCTGCAAGATGCAGTCAACCACTATGATACTCCGCTTTGCAACGATCAAGAGGTGGTGATAACCAACAGTTTTGCCAAAGCAGCGGAATGTGAATCTGCTCTGGAAATTGCCTTCCCGGCACTGAAAGCAGAGGGTGGTGATGTGGTACTGATTGCCAACTCTCCGGATGGGCATGTGGCACATTACCTGGGCGGCCCGTGGGGCAAGACTAATCTCAGTCCGCTGCCGCTGCAGGTCAGGTTTCCAGTCAGGATGCATAAATTGATTATTGTGAACGAATATCCGGACCGGTCGATTCTGGGTTATTTCGCAGAACCTGAAAAGGTCATTCTGGCGACAACATGGAATGAGGCTGTGGCGATAATCAAGCAGAATAATACGGGGACTGTCAGAGCCGCAGTTTATCCCAACGCGGATATACAGTATTGCTCTGAACGGAAAGGCAGCTCAGTATTAAATTTTTAGTATCAACGTTCAGAAATGGATTTTGTCATAAACCTTTTACCAAAACAATAAGGTCAGTGTCAGCTATCTTAAAAAAATACAAATGGCCTGAATCTTATGAGAGCAGCATGAAACAAACAATGGATAGTGGGGAGGGCGCCAATGAATATTTTAGGGATAGTCTGCAGTCCGCGCAAGAACGGCAATACCGAAATCATGATGAAAGAGGCCTTGAGTGTGGCCAGAGAGTGTGGTTGTGAAACAGAAATGTTCCTGACGGCTGGCAAAATATTGGAGCCCTGTCTGGCTTGCGGAACTTGTTTCAAAATCGGCCAGTGCGTGCAGAAAGATGATATGCAGGAATTATACCAGTTATACCAGAAAGCGGACGCTATTATCCTGGGCAGTCCGGTTTATTTTCATAATGTCAGCGCTCAGGCCAAAATCGTCATGGACAGGACTTTCGCCCTGTTAATGAAACAGAGTTTAAAGGGTAAAGTTGGCGGAGCGATCGTTACGGTACGCCGGATCGGTGGTTCGCAAACCCGAGCCATGATATATGACTTTTTTATAGCGCATCATATGATTGTGGCCGGCGGCGCAATCGGATATGGTCCAAATCCGGGAGATGTATTGACCGGGGTGGGTGGAGGAATCAATATGAGCGCCATGGATGAAGCCAGGATGGTCGGCAATAATGTGGCAGAGATGGTAAAAAAGATCAAAGCGTAGTGGCAAGCCATTGTTTGCGGTAAGTGAGGCAAGCAATATAAGCGGAAACCAAACGGCTCGATCAGGGATGCCAGCCCCCGTTAACAGCCAAAACTTCGCCGGTGATGTAGCTGGAGTCGTCAGAGGCCAAAAAGAGGGCGGCTTTAGCGATATCTTCGACTTCGGCCAGGCGCTGTAGAGGAACCATAGAGGCAGTACTTTTTTCGACCTCCGTTTCCTTCCAGAACTGGCGGTTGAATTCAGTTTTAACGATGCCGGGCGCAATGCAGTTGACCCGGATGTTGTGAATCGCCAGTTCCAAAGAGAGTTGCTTGGTTAACATAATAATACCGGCTTTGGATATTGAATAAGCTCCCGTGCCTGTTCCGGCGGTCAAACCCACCTGTGAAGAGATGTTGACAATACAGCCGTTTTTCTGACTAACCATAGCAGCGCCAACGGCCTGACAACAAAAATGTGTGCCTTTAAGATTGGTATCTATTACCTTGTCCCAATTTTCCTCGGTACATTCCAGCAGGGTCTGACCGGGTATCCAGACTCCGGCGCAGTTGACCAGAATATCAATTTTACCGAAACTATCTCTGGTAATGCCGGCCATTCTTTGAACATCCGGTTTGTTTGATATATCAGTTTGCAACATCAATGACCGTCGTCCCAGTGATTGTATTCTTTGAGCCAGTTTATCCAGCAGCCCATCTCCGGCTATAATATCGCAAATAACCACATCGGCTCCGGCTTCAGCTAATATTAACGCGATAGCGCGGCCGATTCCGCGGCGGGCTCCCGTTACTATGGCTGTTTTATTTTTCAGTGAGATGCTGTACATCAGTATGATTGACTCCGTATAAATCTGGTCTGGAAAAATGTTTTTTACAGATTCCTCTTTCCCTGACTTATCCTGGCGGGTTGAAATCCGGCGTTGTTGCTAATATAAAGATTATGATTACACCAGGAATTCACAATAGCGAAGCTGCTTTGCGCTTCCGGTACACTAACAGACAAATGAGTCCAAGGATAGTAATCAGAATAACCGCAATGGCGGTAATTTGTGCCTGTTTGAGTCCCCAGGCAATCACTTCGTTATCACGCCAGAAAAAGACCAGAAGATGGCTGAAAGAGTAGGAGAAGATATAGAAGAAGAAAAGAATTCCCGGCTTGAATTTATGGCGCACAGCAAACATGATGGAAAAAAGGACGATATTTATCATGGCTTCATAAACAGCCGCCGGATGGTAAGCGATGTCATGTCTGGGAGCAAAGGAATTGGGATGTATATAGGTAAAGCCCCATGGTAAAGTGGTAGGATAACCCAGCACATCACCATTGATGATATTACCGATGCGCCCGAAGAATTGACCCGTTACCGCAAATAAAACGGCAACATCCAGCATTTTAAAAATATCCATCTTTAATCGCCATGCCAAAAAAATAACCACGGCTACAACCGCAAAGATAGCTCCGTAAAAAGCCATGCCGCCCTCCCAAACCGCCAAAATCCGCCATGGCTGGTCTAGATAGGGCCCCAGGGGCTGTTGAACGACATAATAGAGACGGGCTCCGATTAACCCCGCCGGAATGGCCCAGATAACGATGTTTTCCATTTGCTTATCAGTAATGCCTTTGGATCTGGCATATGGCCAGGCTACCAATAATCCGATGGTGATGGCTACCACGTACATCAAGCCATACCAGCGGACCTCAAAAGGACCAAGTGAGAACAGAATGGGATCAATATTAATAACCATTCAAAACCTGCCAATAATTCAAACTACCAATTTATGTAGATGTCCGGATTGGACGGTAAAATGCGATCTAAACCGTTTTATCTGTTCTTAAGGTGGATTTGAGCATAAAAATAGCCATCACTTCAACCCATAAAATGGCGTCAGCCACTAACAGTCTTTCAAAAAGTCCGAACCAGCCGGCTTTTTCGGCGAAAGTCACGATGCAAAGCATTAAAACCAGGGCCATTCCGGCTGAGATCAAGGAGAAAAGGTAAAGGTGTGTAAAATTACGGTCCGCTTTCAAACTGGGGGCGATTAAGATAGCTGCGGCCGGAAATAACCAGAAAATCGCTTTTGCTGAAAAACCATGGATCATTCCCTCTACTGTACGTGTAGCCGCATTTATATCAGTGTGAAAAGCCCCAACCATCAGCAAACAAAAACCAAAGAAGACGAAAATAGCCATGCTGAAACCGAATCCGCGTTTTCCTTTGATGGTTAAAAATATGCCGGCTGCGAAGAGCTCAACAAATAAACCCCAAACCAAAAAACCAATGGTTTGAACAAAGCCGAAACGGCTCCAGACCAAACTGCTGATGGAGTTATAAACTACATTATAGTTGGCGCTCAAGGCAGTAAGAATGGTGAATATTTCAGCAAAAATAAAAACAATCGGGCCTATGATGCCAGCGATGGAGAGAATCGCGCTCAATTTCAGCTTCCCTATCACCGGGCGGCTGATAATGTCCTGAAGATTAGCCATACATAAACCAACTAAATGTTCTTAACATGGTTACATTATAGATAGAGCGTTCTTGAGTTGCAATAGCGCCAGCAATCAGACGCACCACATCCTTATTATCAACCTTCCTGAGAATGGCGCCGGAATAAAAGTACGGCATAAATCAGTGCGTTATGAGATCACAACACCAAACCTGAGTTGAATCCTGGCTAACCTTGATATAGAATTGAATTCAATGTCAAGTTTCCTGCGCACCTGCGCTTTGTTTTGGAAATACTGGCGAAGGGCTCTGATCGCCTACCTGTGTTTATTCGGCGGGGCTGTTTTTACTTTGCTTATCCCCCGTTTGACCGGAGGAGCCGTTGATCAGGCTTTAACTTCCGGTCAAAGCACGATGATTATTTTGACGGCGTTGGCGATTGCCGCCTCAGGAATACTGCGCAGCATTTTTAACTACTGGCAGAGTTACCTCTCGGAATACCTTTCACAAAAAGTGGCTTATGATCTGCGCAATCAAATTTATAACCATATTCAGCGTTTGAGTTATGCCTTCCACGATCAATCTCAAACCGGACAATTGATGTCCAGAGCCACAATTGACATCGAAGCATTACGCATGTTTGTAGGTTTTGCGATGCTGCGCGGAGTATATTTTATTATCTTAATGGTTGCCGTCGTGATATTACTGATAACTTTGGATTGGAAACTGGCCTTAATCAGTTTGAGCATTCTGCCGTTTATCTCTTACAGAACGATTGTTATCAGCAATAAACTGAAAGTTGTTTGGGGGAAAGTGCAGCAGGGCATCGGCAATCTGGGCACGATATTACAGGAAAACCTGAGCGGCATTCGCATCGTGCGTGCGTTTTCCCGGGAAAAACATGAAAGCCAAAAATTTGAAAATCAAGCTAAAACACTCTACGACCAGGAAATAACCATCAACAACCTTTTTGCCGCCAATAGCCCGGTTATGAACTTCGCTCTGACCCTGTCCCTGGCAGCTATTGTCTGGTACGGCGGACGAGAAGTGATCAATGGGAACCTGACTCAGGGTGAATTGGTGCAATTCTTATTGTACCTGATCCTGCTCAATATGCCCATTCGCATGCTGGGATGGCTTACCATGCTTTTTACTCGAGCCATCGTGTCCGGTAAACGTATATATGAAATTATTGATCAAGTTTCCCCGGTTAGCGATAGTGCGCGAGCTAAAACGATGACTGAAACCAGGGGGAAGTTGGAATTTAAAGAGGTCAGCTTTGGATACAAGAACAGCGCACCTTTACTTAAAAATATCAGCTTTACGGCTGAACCCGGCCAGATATTCGCTTTGGTGGGAGCCAGCGGCAGCGGTAAAACCACGCTGGCTAATTTAATTCCCCGTTTTTATGATGTAAAAGCAGGCCGTATCAGTTTGGATGGGATTGATATCCGCGAAATCAGCTTGAGTTCCTTAAGAAAGCAGATTGGAATAGTTCACCAGGATACTTTTTTGTTTTCAGCTTCAATCAGGGAGAACATTGCTTACGGCAAACCGGATGCGCCACTGGAAGAGATAATAGCAGCCTCCAGAGCTGCCAGACTACACGATTTTGTGACCGGATTGCTTCAGGGGTACGAAACACCGGTGGGAGAAAGAGGCATCACACTTTCCGGAGGACAGAAACAGCGGCTGGCCATCGCCCGCACGATTTTATTGAATCCTGGAATAATTATCATGGATGACTCCACGGCCAGCGTAGATAATGAAACCGAGTATGCCATGCATCAATCCCTCAGAGAGGTATTGAAAGGGCGTACCACCTTCATCATTGCTCATCGCTTAAGATCGGTGCAAGACGCCGATATGATTCTGGTTTTAAAGGATGGTGAGATTGTCGAACGCGGCCGGCATCTTGAATTATTAGAGCGGCAAGGCCTATATTTTCAGCTTTACGGTTCTCAGTTCCAGCAACAGCAAGAAGCGAATCTGCTACCCGAAAATCTGATTGGACAGGAAGAAGCGGAAAATGAAAAATCCCAACCTCCAACTGACGGGCTGGCCGTAAATAAGCCGGCTCAGGGTATTTTAACAGCATCGGACGATATTATCTACGGTAAACCTTATGATACACGCATATTAGGCCGCCTGTCAGGTTACTTTAAAGCTCAGAAATGGGCAGTGCTGATTACGGTTTTGGCTACACTGTTATACACTTTCACATCGTTAGCTAGTCCTTATCTGATCGGGGTGGCGGAAAACCGCTACATTTTAAATGCGGATGTGGCTGGCTTGAATAAAATAGTGCTGCTGTTTATTGGAGTGGGGTTGTTAAACTGGATTGCTTATACTGCACAAATAAAGGCAGAAGCCCGGTTAGGGCAAAGCATCTTGCTCAAGCTGCGGATGCAACTGTTTAATCATATTCAGAAACTCTCATTACGCTTTTTCAGCCAAAATGAGGTGGGACGGATTATGTCCCGGGTTCAAAATGATGTCAATGAATTAAATGAATTCATGGAGTCCGGAGCTTTCTGGGTTATTGGTGAGGTGGTAACGATGCTGGGAATAATGATCATCATGCTCAGCATGGAATGGCAATTGGCCTTGTTAACACTATCAGTAGTGCCTGTTTTGGTGCTATTCCTGATGTACTGGCAAAATCACGCCCGGCAAACCTTCATCCGTGTCAGGCAAACAATATCACAGGTCAATAGCGCTCTGGAAGAGAATATTTCGGGAATCAGAGTGATTCAAAGTTTATCCAGGGAAGATATTAATTCAAAACGGTTTGAGCTGGTCAATCAGGCTAATTTTGAAGCCAGTCTGAAATCCGCCCGGGTTTCTGCGGGTATGATGCCAGCCGTTGAATTATTGTTGTCTTTAGCCATCGCCGGAATTATTATATGGGGTGGTCTGGGAGTACTAAACAACACCATGCTGGTGGGGACGCTCATTGTATTTATTCTGTATATCAACAACTTTTTTGATCCCATCCGCAGTCTCACCATGGAGTATGCCCAGTTGCAGATTGCTATGGCCTCCGCCACCCGTATATTTGAGTTGCTGGATTTAAAACCGGAAATAGAGGACGCGAGTAATGCGCTTAAACCGGAAAAGTTCAAGGGTCAGATCAAATTTGAAAAGGTGGGTTTTCAATACGAAGCTGGCTCGCAGATTTTGTATGACATCGATCTGGAGATAAAAGCCGGATCAACTGTAGCTCTGGTCGGACGAACCGGAGTAGGCAAAAGCACGCTGATAAATTTAATTGCCCGTTTTTATGATGTGACCAGCGGGCGGATATTGATTGATAATACTGATATCCGTGGACTGGACTCAATCAATTTCAGGAAGCACATCGGTTTAGTGCTGCAGGATCCTTTCTTATTCTCAGGTACGATTAAAGAAAACATTGCTTACGGAAAACTAGACGCTGCAGAAGAGGAAATAATCAGCGTTGCCAAAGCTGTGGGCGTACACGATTTTATCATGAAACTGGAAAAACGTTATGATACTCCACTGGAGGAAAGGGGGCAGAACTTCAGTATGGGACAGAGGCAATTGATCAGTTTTGCCAGGGCGCTGATTGCCAATCCAACCTTTTTATTATTGGATGAAGCCACGGCCAGCATTGATTCTTTCAGCGAGCAAATCATTCAAAAAGCTTTGAAACAATTAACCAAAGGACGTACCACGGTCATCATCGCTCACCGGCTCTCTACTATTCAGGGAGCTGATATAATAATAGTTATGGAGAAAGGCCGTATCCTCGAACAGGGCAACCATCAGGAGCTTTTAAAAGCAGGTAGATTGTATACGGCACTTTATCAGAGAGGGATCTAGCCATCTCCGGTAATCACGTCAAACATTTTTCCGCGTGGTAATCCAATAGAGATAGATTCCCAGTAGAAAAATAACTGCTAAAACCGCCGGCATAATCCACCACTCAAATACAGGAGTACCCTTTGAAATCAAGTATTCCAGGCTTCTCGCCACCCCGCTGATTATCAAGCCAATCAGTAAAGCAGAACCGGTGAAAATAATAATCATGATGTGCTGATGATTGAGAACGAATTGAATGTCAGAAGAAGGAGGTTGATGGATTTTATTCTGAAGTTTGCCAAGCTTTAACTGGTTTAGTAGATCCAGCAAAAAGTAGGCAGTGATTATCAAAAGTCCGGAAGACAACATCTGAAAAAGAGAGAATTCGCTGGCAATGAGAGCGCCGGACCTGAATATTTTAAATAAATCGATCTGGTTGAAACTTAATAAAGATGGCAGGCTCAACACCAATGCCGCGATTGTTAAAGGCCCCGGGCTTTTATTCTTCCAAATGATTAATACTATGCCGGGCAATAATAATGACAAAAATATTATTAAGTGAAAATGGTCGCAAATTGAGGGTATCATCCTGATTAAATAATTATTGATACCAGAGTATAGATTGGAGTTTGTAAAAGCCGCCATTCCACAGAGTGACGTTATTGTCAGGCACACTAGTTCGGTAATGGCTATGAATATGCGGCTATAATTCATTATTACCTCTGTATTTTGTGCAGCAGGATATTTATATTCTCTGTTAATGGATTCCAGTTTAGAACATCAGCCCCGAGCGCCCGGAGCTGTTGAATCTTGGGCCGGGTAGTCAATTGCATCAGGAGTGCCGCATTTTCATCAAATTCACCTTTGCCGGAAATCATGGAGTAACCCGGAATATTGATGACCGTAACAGGTAAACGGTGATTACCACCGCAATGCATTAATCTGATCAATCTTACTCCGTTCACAATATGATCAGAGAAACGGTTATCCAGGCGAGTAACAATAACACACCGGGGACCATATCCCAGTATAAACTTTCGGCACTTCTTTACGGCCAGAGGAAATTCATCATATCTATTTCCGGCGTTTAGATCCAATAATTTCCGGGATACTTTGATAAATTGTTTTTTGCCGGTATCCGGATAAAACAATTGCCCCTGATTATTAAAAACATACATTCCCAACATGTATCCACGATTCAAGTAATGATACAGAACAGCATTTGCGGCCTCCAAACTATATTCAAATGCGTTTTCTATCTCAGTTCCAACTTCGAGGATTTTAGATGCATCTAAAAATATCCAGACCGATTTCTTGCTCTCTACCTCATATTCATTGATTAACGGCCGAAGATCAGGTGAGGTTAGACGGGCCGTAGCCCTCCAATTAATGTTTTTAACCGCCTCTCCGGTATGATATTGACGGATTTCACGAAAATCAGTAGTGGTAACACCAATTTTTGCAATATCATTAGCAGAATAATTGGTGTAAACATCACCGTGTCTACCGCGCATGTTTTTAATACAGGAGATTTTGGGGTGAACCGCTAAAGCCTGACTGCAGCCCACTGATTCTTCCAGAGGAGGCTTCAATGAAACAATGTGTTGGCTGGAGTAGGTGGGCGGCTGTAAAACGTAGTTGCCCCTTTTGGTACAGCGGATTTTATATGAATAATCGATTTGCACCGGCCTCCACCCTTTCCAATAGGTCCTCAAGTTATTGCCGGATTCCAAAGAAAAATGGGGGGGAAGAAACTGATGCAGGGTGAATAATCCCATCCCCCCGGAGACAGTAATACGATATTGAATTTGGATAATATCACCTACCCATACTCGCCCGGGAATGCCGCCGGCTTTAATATCGAACAATTGAGGACTGTTCACTGATAAACCCAAAACCAACAAACTAAAAGGAATCAGGCTCATTATCAGCAGTATACGGTTTCCCAGCAGTAAACCGCATATAAACAAGAAAATAAATATGGAGATATATTTGATGGAACGTCTAGTTAACATAATATTATCTTGTCCGGAATTCGGCCGGGACTGAAATAGACCGTATTATCTCCTGAATGATGACGCCGGGCTTACTACCTTCCAGTGTTTCTTCAATATTTAATATTAACCGATGAGCCAGAGCATCTATGATGAAGGTTTTAATATCATCCGGAGTGACATAATCCCGGCCGGATAACAAAGCCAGAGCACGGCTGACTTTAAGCAAGGCCAAACCTCCTCTCGGGCTGGCGCCAATCTGGATCCTGGGATGCTGTCGGGTAGATCTGACTATCTGGCTGACATAATCCAGGATGGACTTATCAATATATACTTCTTTTTCGACCTGAGATTGCAGATTACTGAACTGTTCAATGGTAAGGAGAGGCTTGATATCCTGGCTGGGGTCATCTTTTTGCCAGTTAATGCGGCGACTCAATATGTTACTTTCATCTTCCATTGACTCGGCGTAACCGATGGATAATTTCAGCATGAACCGGTCCAGTTGCGCTTCCGGCAAGGGATATGTTCCTTCTTGTTCGATGGGATTTTGGGTAGCCAGAACGATAAAGGGTTCAGGCAATAGATGAGTTTGACCATCAATGGTAACCTGTCTTTCTTCCATGGCTTGCAACAAAGCGGCCTGAGTTTTGGGCGGCGTGCGGTTGATCTCATCCGCCAGCAATATATTGGTGAAGATTGGCCCCTTCATCAACTCAAATTCAGAGTCTTTTTGACGCCAAACCCGGCTGCCAACAATATCGGCTGGTAAAAGGTCAGGGGTGAATTGTATACGGGTATAATTTATTCCGATAATACGCGCGAATACTTTGGCTAAGAGAGTTTTTCCGAGTCCTGGATTATCCTCAAATAATACATGCCCGTTAGCCAAAGCGGCAGCCAACAGTTTAACCAGCAAAGGCCTGTGTCCCACAAAGAGGCTTGAGATGCCTTCAATTATTTGAGCACAGGCTATTTTGTTTTCAGCCAATTGGGTAGCGTTCATTTGTTACTCCCTTGATATATTTATGAGCCGGGTAGAGTGCAGCCCTGATTTTGCCGAAGGTATCTTCCAATGCCTGGCTGCGATGATAGCGGTTAGCCTGCAGCAGTTGTTTTTTAAAAAACCAGTGCTGATACCAATGTCTTTTGGCATCACTATATTCGATGAGCGGCTGCAACAAGTGATGAATTTGTATTTCTTGAATTCCATTCCGAACTAATAATTGTTTAAGAAACTGCAGCAAATTACGCCGGATTGCTGACTCAATGAATTCTTGCTGTAATATAATCATTTTGTTAAAATCATCATCTGCAATTTCATCAACCCGCTGCTGATGTTTTTCCCAGTGAGTTTCTTTGGCGGATTGTGCACAGTGGCCATTCAAGTGTTTCTTTACCGTATTTAGAATTTGATATCCGGCAAAGCATATGATGACCCATTCAATCAGATATCCTTTATCAGAAATGGCGTATAACATGGGACGGGCATAAACAAAATAGGCTAGAACCAGAACCACCATGAGGAACAGTTTGGCAGGGAATTTAACCGACCATTTTATAATTTCACCAAACATGAACGTCATCGGAGAGGAAATATAGGCAAATAACCGGCTCAAAGCGACAACGATGAGCGCCATTCCTATCATAAACCCGGTGCCGTTAAGAATTGGCCAAAATGCGCTTATATCATCCAGTGTTTTCCAGAAAGAGACGCTGACAAGGGCAAACCCCAACATAGCCATCAACGGCTGAAACGTGCGAGAGGAAGGTTTGTTTTCAGCTAATAGCGTTGAAATCCGGTAACACCCTGATCCAACCCAAAATAGTGCGACGAATACAGCGGAGGTGGTTAAGGTATTAAGAATATCAAGTTGCCCAGATAGCGCCGGAAAACGAGATAGTAAAGTCAGCCGGCCAAAAACCATAAATGTAAAAACCGCCATAGCCGAATATTGGAGGATAATTGAATATTGCTGTGAATGACTATCTCTGAGAAACAGCGGCAGGGCTGAAGAAACAATCAATGAAATCAATAAAATCAATATGGGCGACAGGAGAAAACTCAAGTCCGCTTTCCACAAGCGCATCATCAAACCATCTGAGTTGAATGTGAAAAATACCAGACCGATGCCCAGTGCCGCAGTCAAAGATAAAAAAACCAGTTTATTGCGGTATTTGTTCCGGTTGAACTTCATACTGTTTAATTTCCTCTTGAGCGAGGTGCATTTTAACATAATGCTGCCGGGTTATGGGGTGTAGACTATAGGTAACTTCTTCAAAGCATGCGAGGACGGTTTCCAATGCCTCTAGCGATACCGGCAGGCTTGACTTTACAATCAATTGTTCGGTTTCCCGAGTGGTATTATCAGACAGAATAGGCACTTCTTTTTGTTTGAACCAGGACAATAGCGCTTTATATTCATCAATGATTTCTTCACGATAGTCAATTATGCGTATTGTTCGAAGGACGTGAGTCACAGATTCAACATCATTTGGTGAAGAAACGCTGGCTTCAATATCAAAAGAGCCTTTCTCGCTGAAAGCCAAAGTAACACCGGCTTTACCCGTATCATCTGTGATCAGAGAAGCAATGGGACTGCCCAGGGATATTTCAATTTTACGGTTTGGCAGTGGTTGTCCCCCGGCGTCTTGTAACTGGCATATTACATCAAATTCATCGTCCAGTCCCCATACGTCCGGCAAAGGCTGAATAATCCCCGGGAATTCAATTTCCAGCTTCAAGCCGTTATTCTGAGTATCTTCATTTTGCTTCCAAACAGGCTGATGCAATTCCGCAGGTACGGGTGAGATGGCAGACAAGGCGGTGTTATTCTGGTGATGCGGTTTTAGGTGGTCAGGCCTTTTGTATTTGCAATAAAGACGGTAACTGAGATATCCGCCGGCGATTAGCACGCCTGACAGCATCAGCAGAAGACCAATAAATGTTTTATCATTTGAAGATGATATTTCGATTACGCCTTTGGCATTGGCAGCAGCAAAATAAGTTTGTCCGGTATATCTGACATCAATCTGAGAAATCCCCGGATTATTTACTTTATATTCGATGACATAACGCCCGAGTGCATCTGTTTTGGCGGTACTACCGGTTTTTTCTCCATCTACGAATAATCCAATAACTTGATTAGCTAGGGGTTGCTTATCCTGGTGTTTATTCAGAAGACCTTCAATTTTTAAAGTTTCTCCGACTGCCAGTTTATGAGGATATTGAATAGTCAAATTTGTGGGTATCAGCACCTGGAACGAGATCGTCTGCTCACAAGGATAATAATATTCACTCCCGGCATATTGAGCTTTGATCTCATACTTCCCGGATTCGTCAATCACAGATTGATATTCAAAATTTCCTTTGCTGTCAGTGGCAATCGCAGTCAGCAACCGGTCGTTCATCATAATGTTAACCATTTGCCCGGAAAGCGGCTGACCGGAAGTCTCAATCAATCGACCAAACACAGAGATGGATTCTCCGGTTTTGATCTCAGGAAAGCAGGAGATGCTGAGGCCGGTTTGGGACATCACTTTGATACGCAGGCCATCATCAGATGCGGCAAAACGAGGAGTTTGCGCAGAAACCGCCGTCAGTTGATAGGTCCCAACGCTGACTGATTCAGGTATTTTGGCCTTTATTCTAAAAGCATTATCCAGTACTATGGCTTGCCCGATCAAAGAGTGATTTTGTAACGATTGATTTTGGTTTAAATATATCCCGACCAGCACACCATTGACATTCGTATTTTCAGCCTTGACTGTGCCTTCCATGGTAAAAGGCTTATTCTTATCGATAACGGGATCAAACTCCGCGATCTCAGTAGTCGTAACTATTGATGCCGCCATGTTGGTTCCGGTAGCGTCCATGGTTATCCAGCCTAAACGGTCAAGGTTGATTTCAGACCAGGCATGCGCTTGATCAGCATAGACTATCTGGGATTCACTTTGCGGGTCAACGTAATAACCGCCCACCAGACGGGCCGGAATAGCTGAGGCACGGGCCAGAATCACAAAAGCTGAATTGAAGTTATTACAAACCCCTCGGCGCTCCTCGAATAAAAACCAATCATTTGGTTCCCAATTACCCGGCGCTGCTCTGTAATCCAGATCGTAGACATAATTTGTTTTCAGATATTCCTCGATAGATTTGGCTCTCAAGTAAGGGCTATCAATATTGTTAGTAATCTCTTTCGCCAGATTGGTTATTCGCCCAGGAATTCCCTGAGGTATCTCCAGGTATTGGTTTCCCGGAGCAACTTTAGCATTATTCAGAGTTTCATTATCAAAGCTGTATTTGATGGCATCAAAAGAATAGGCGGCGGGCAACCCTTTCTCAGAGATAAAAACGCTTTTGGAGGGATCATAAACCACCGGAAAACCTGAAGTCAACCGGTTGACATATTGTACTGCCGGAATGGGCATTTTGAAGGAGGCAAAACTGGACAACGGCTTAATCTTGCAACTGGTTAACGATTTACGAGCATAGTTTTCAATCGCATAGTTCAGTTTCTCCCCGTTATACTGGTTTACCCGTTGGGAATCATCAAATTTCCAATGATTATTTTGATATATAGAAGTCACCGTACTTCGCAGGTAGGGAGATCCCGGATTACCGGAAAGACTGAATAACGGTACATGCGCAGCCAACGCTCCCTGAGACGAGATATCCAGTGACGGAAAGGCAGCAACAGAGCGTTCTGTTTTATCAATATGGAAAATGAATTGAGTTGGTTGACCGGTAATTATTGGAGAGGCGGGAGCAGAAATGACTTTAGTTGAATTTGGGTTGATCCTGGCAACAATTTGTGATTGGCCATCCGGGTTTTCCAATGGCCCTTTGGCAACCAGCAAATTCAGAATTCCTTGTAATCCGGCTACAGCAATCCCGATAACTGCAACGCTCAGAACCAATATCAGAGCCCGTTTAGACATTTTATTTACTCACATGCCTGACCAGATTCAAATAACTCCAAAATTCAAGCCGGGGATTTCCAAAATAGTAAGTGAAGTATATGGTCTTTGGCAGGCATCGTCAATGTAAAATACACCCATTTTTATACTGGTCTTTTTATTAGTGTCGGTCGTGAATGCCAACATATTCTGGCGTTCCAGTGAAATTGGTATTTGATACTTCGGTCGCTCTTACTAGGCAACAAACGAAAGGAGCGGTATAATCAATTCAAAGAACGCTCAGTATACAGGAGAAAAGAATGCGAGTTCCGATGATCGCCGGCAACTGGAAGATGAATACCAATTTAAATGAGGCGATAAGACTGGCTAAGGAATTATCGGATGGTTTACAGAGAACATGCCCGGTGGAGGTTGTGGCCTGTCCGCCTTTTGTTTCTCTGGCCGCTGTCAGAGAAGCGCTGAACGGCAGCCAGGTTAAGGTGGGAGCTCAAAATGTTTATTACCCTGAAAAAGGAGCTTATACTGGAGAAATATCTGCTTTGATGTTAAGTGGACTGTGTGAATATGTTATCATCGGTCACTCCGAAAGGCGTCAATATTTTCAGGAAACTGATGAAATAGTGAGTCTGAAAACCAGAGTGGCATTAAAACATGGTTTGAAACCGATTGTATGCGTGGGTGAAAACCTGAATGAATATGAAACCGGTCATACCGAAGATGTGGTCAGGCGCCAGATTAAAGATTCATTAAGAGGAATCGATACTATAGAACTTTTAACAATAGCCTATGAACCGATCTGGGCCATCGGCACCGGTAAGGCGGCTACCGGTATCCAGGCCAATCAAACCATCAGGCTGTTACGGTCGGTATTGGAACAGCAATATTCCCAATCCGCAGCGCAGAAGATTCGCATCCTGTATGGAGGCAGTGTGACTTCAGCTAATATTGCTGAATTTATTAACCAGAGCGATATTGACGGCGGTCTGGTAGGGGGAGCCAGCCTGAAAGCTTCTGAGTTTCTGGCCATCATTCAGACCACGTTGCAAAATCGCAAACTTAACTGAGGCAAAAATATCACTAACCAGAATCAAGATAATCAATTGATAGTGATTGTCGGTCCCACCGGAGTGGGAAAAAGTAACCTGGGTATCCGGATCGCCCGGCAATTTAACGGAGAGATAGTAAACGGCGACAGCCGCCAAATTTACCGTTATATGGATATCGGGACAGCCAAACCTTCACAGGCTGAATTGCAAACGGTCCCGCATCACCTGTTTAATATTATCGATCCTGATCAAGATTATAATCTGGCCCAGTATCAAAAAGATGCCAACTCAATCATTCATGCCATTCAGAATCGCCGGAAATTGCCAATCCTGGTGGGCGGAAGCGGCCAGTATATTATGGGATTATTGGAAGGCTGGCAGGTCCCGCAAGTAGCTCCAGACAATGACCTGAGAAAAAGCCTGGAAAAGCAGGCCGAACAAAATATAGATGAATTATACCTTAAATTAAAAACCCTGGACCCTGACTCTGCGGGTAAGATAGATAAACGCAATGTCCGAAGGGTAATAAGGGCTTTGGAGGTATGTTTGCAAACCGGGAGACCATTTTCCAAAATTCAGTCCAAGCACCCTCCGGATTATCATACCCTGATGCTGGGTCTCACAATGGACAGGAAAGAGCTTTATAAGCGTACAGATATGCGAACGGAAGAAATGTTCAGGCAAGGTCTGCTGAGTGAAACTAAGAAACTGATGCAGTTGGGGTACCATGAGAATTTACCCTCAATGAGCAGCATCGGATACAGGCAGGCGATTCAGGTTATCAGAAATGAGCTATCCGAAAAAACCGCTATCATTAAAGTCCAAAACGAGACACACCGATATATCCGTCATCAATATGCCTGGTTCAGTCTTCAAGATCCCCGCATCAAATGGTTCGATGCCGGCCAGGAACTGTGGCCGGAAATAACCAGAACCATCAGGGAATTTATTAAAAGTAGAGATTGAATACAATATAAAATATAGGAAATTGGTTAAAACAGATTTCTATGATGGAGTAAATTATTTGCGTTTTTCAAAAAGAGTAACCGATCTACCGCCGTATCTGTTCGTGGAAATCAGCAAAAAGATGGCAGCCAAAAGGGCCCGGGGAGAAGAAATAATCAGTTTTGCCATCGGTGACCCGGATATAGCTACGCCTGTTCACATTATCGATGAGTTAGTGAAGGCAGCCAGAGACCCGGTTAATCATCAATACCCGGAATCCGAAGGGCTGCCGGAATTCAAGAAATCAGTATCCGCCTGGTATCAGCAGAGATTTAACATAACTCTGAATGCTGAAAAAGAAGTGGTTTCCTTGATTGGTGCCAAAGAGGGAATTGCGCATATTGCTTTGTGTTTGATCGATGAAGGTGATATAGCCCTGATGACCGACCCGGGGTATCCGGTATACAGCATCGGAACCAAACTATGCGGCGGAATTCCATATTACTTGCCGGTTAATGAAGCCAACCACTATCTGCCTGACCTGGAATCCATACCTCAAAATGTGTTGAAACGTTCAAAGGTTTTATGGCTGAATTATCCCAACAATCCGACAGGGGCTACCGCCGGCCTGGATTTTTTTAACCGGGCGGTTGAATTTGCGAAACAAAACGATCTTGTTATTTGCCACGACGGGCCGTATACCGAGGTTTCATATGACGGTTACCAACCGGTTAGTTTCCTGCAAGCCAGAGGCGCCAAAGAGGTGGGAATAGAATTTCATTCCTTATCAAAAAGCTACAATATGACGGGCTGGCGTATTGGCATGGCGGTGGGCAATCCGAACGTTATCGATGCTCTAAGGCGCATGAAATCCAACCTCGATTCAGGGGTTCCCAAAGCAATTCAACGGATGGCTATCAGTGCTTTGAACGGACCGCAGGATTGCATCACCGAACACAATCTGATTTACCAGAGACGCCGTGATAAAATGGTAAATACCCTGAACAAGCTGGGTTTGTACTGCCGGAGTCCACAAGCCAGCTTGTACATATGGGCCAAATGTCCGTACGGGTATACCTCAGCCGGACTGGCTGCGGAATTGATCGATAGAGCAGGAGTGGTAGTAACGCCCGGCACCGGTTACGGCCCACAAGGCGAGGGCTATATTCGGTTGTCTTTAACCATATCGGATGAGAATTTGGAAAAAGGTTTACATAAATTGAGTCAATGGAAAAATAACCTGAAATAAAGATACCTCCAAAAAGGAGAAGAATATTTCTAAAAATATCATTCGCAGTACTGCACCGGAAAAAGAAAGGGTAGTTCTGGCTGCTGTTGATCTCAACCGAAACAACGCTGATTGGACGGCTAAGGCCTCTTTATCTGAATTGGCTTCTTTGGCCACTACTGCCGGCGCCAGCGTGGTGGGACAGATAACCCAAAAAATGTCGGCTCCGAATAAATCAACTTATTTGAACAAAGGCAAGATTGGAGAACTGCTTAAACTTAAGGAAACCTGGAATTTTGAAACCGTCATCGTGGATGATGAACTGACACCGACCCAACAGCAGACGCTGGAGGATTTGTTGGAGAGCAGAGTGATTGACCGGCTGGCCCTGATTCTGGATATCTTTGCCAGACGCGCCCGTACTCATGAAGGCAAATTACAGGTTGAACTGGCCCAGCTGGAATATAATTTGCCGCGTTTAACCGGAAAGTGGTCGCACCTTGAAAGATTGGGCGCCGGCATTGGCACCCGCGGTCCGGGGGAATCACAACTGGAATCTGACAAACGCATCATGCGCAACAAAATTACCCGTTTGAAAAAGCAGATAGACGATATATGCCAGCAGCGGGAATTATACCGGCAAAAACGCAAGCGGACCGGCATCCCTGTGGTATCACTGGTAGGTTATACCAACTCGGGTAAAAGCACTCTGTTGAACGCTCTGAGCAAATCTGATGTGCTGGCCAAAAACGAGCTATTCAGCACACTTGATCCGACGACCCGAAAGCTGCATATCAAAGACACCGGCCCGGTTTTACTGACCGATACGGTAGGGTTTATCCGGAAACTTCCACCTACACTGATCGCCGCTTTTAGGGCCACTCTTGAGGAACTCTCCGAAGCTGATTTGCTTGTTCATGTGGTGGATTTAACTGCTGCTAATGCCGGTGATCAGTTTGATACCGTTGAAGAAATTCTGAGAGACCTGGAATTACAGCATAAGCCCAGAATTACCGCTATGAATAAAATTGACGCTCTGTTGCCGGCTGAGCGAAAGTGGGATGAGAACAAGGCTATTGAGTATTACATTGCCAAATCCGGGGAACCAGCTCCGGAGACAGTTTTGATTTCAGCTTATAAAAAATGGGGTTTTGAAAAACTGCTGGAAATGATCAAAGCCAAACTGCCGGCGCGCGCGGCGCATATGTTCCCAGACGCTGCAACCGAATAAAGGGACAAACAGGTAAAGTCAGTAAGGAGGGTATTGAAATGTCTGAAGTATTTGATGTTGAAGTTAGTGTAATATCACAAAAAGGCAACTGCGGGACCGGACATAAAGTGGGTGACAAATGGCTGATCCGCCATTCCACTCCGCAAGGAATCTGTTTATCCGCCTACCCAATTATCCACCCCAATATTGAAGTGTTAAAATACGGGGGTACTTTCCCATGGAGCAAGGACCCTGATCTGATTGAAGCGGTTTGCCCGGACCCGGAGAATCCCGTTACCTTTCAAATAAAGAGAATCAGAAAACCATAATATCAATGTGATTTCATTGGGTTAATCCGGTGTAGTATCCCAACCAGAGCGTTTAATGAAAGTGCCTGAGCGCTGTGCTTTACATAACACTAAGGCAAATTCCCAAACTGCGTGTGAAACTAAAATATCCGGTCTGTAATCATCTATAATTTTCAACCGGCATGACCGGTTTATATCCGGTTCTTGAGAAGTCTTGTCAGTTGCCCAAAATAAGTTAAAGTTAAGTCAAACGCCTACCGGTCTTTTTCGAATGTGGGAGCGAAATCAGTCAGGCAGGCATAATAATTTTAGTCTGATCGTGATTCCAAAACTCAATTCGGCTGTCAGCAAATCATAACAGCGTCTGCCCTGGCCTGGATAGCGGCGACAATGGCTTTAACCTCATCTTCCGCGGCGGGCAATCGCCAATTGTAATTTGTCATATTTAACCGTAACCCATCCGGTGTTTTTAAAAATCAGCATGAATAGCGCTTTTATTTCAATATACCAGGATTCGAAAAGTATTTATCAAAACCAAAGTGGACTCCTGTTCACGGGAGTTGACTAAAGACCGATCATTTTAAGTCACCAGCCGCGAAAGACCTATCAAAGAGTTATCCAATGATAAAAACGTATGAAATGATTATGTTCAATTGTTAACATCAAATTTTCCGATGCTACCGGTACGCACTATATATGTTATGTGAAGTGAGCACGGATTTTACTTCATTTTTAAACTTTTCTTTTTGACTACAAAATACCAATTGCCACTGCCTTCCACCACCAAAGAAGCGGTACCTCCCTGATATTGTATCTAAGGCTATCTCCGCCAAATTTCAGGAGAATTGGCTCTAAGCCGGAGTTAATTCCAACCCATTCAAACCCTTTAATCCGACCTGATGACCATATCCTGCTGGACCGAGGGTTCAGCAGTCACGGCTTTGGAATATTTTTTTAACCAGGTGGGCTTCTTTTATCATTATACCGACTTCGTTATGTCAAATATATACCTAATACGTCTTCGGCTGCCAGCCAGAACTTCCCATAAAGGCTTCGCAGATTGGGCAAGTGTCTTTGCGGGGGATGAAGTACTGACGGCAGCGATTCTGGATAGACTGATGCTTCATGGCTTGGTAGTCAATATCCGAAGTACTCTTATCGGGTGAGGGATAA
>DAOUAU010000113.1:0-10658 GCA_034433195.1 Dehalococcoidales bacterium | reverse complement strand
GCCCTAACCTCCCAAAACAATTTCAATCAATACGAGGATCGAATGTCAGTTACCAGAAGCTGGCTTCAAATCGCACCGTCCATCAGATTGCATCTGACATGTTTTAATCTGCCCCTGTCAGTTCTTGACCAAAATCCAGCAGCTTTTCCGCTCTCTGCGGGCTGCCGGTTTCGGAATAAATACGCAGCAGAGGCTCAGTGCCTGAAAAGCGCACCAGTAACCAGGAGCCGTCAGTTAAAGTAAAACGGTATCCATCGTGGGTATCAAATCTGGCTACTCTGGTTCCGTCAATCATATTGATTTTGGCTGCTTGAATACGAGCGGTAATTTTCTGACGCTGCAGCTCAGGGAAGTGGAAATCCCGGCGGTTGTAGTAATGCGGCCCTACCTTACTGAACAGATAGTCCAAAAGCTGTGAGGGAGTTTTACCCGTGCTGACCATCAGGTCAAGAAAATACAGACCGGCCAGGATAGCATCACGTTCAGGAACGTGCCCTCTGAAGCCGTAACCACCGCTTTCTTCGCCGCCAATGATAGCATCATTGGCCAGCATGGCGGGAGCAACGTATTTAAAACCCACTGCCGTTTCAATCACCGGCACAGAGAATAATTCTCCCAGTTTATACAACATACTGCTGGCGGTAACAGTTTTGATAATCGGTCCGCGTTGACCGCGGACTTCCAGGAGATATAAAGCCAGCAGGGCGAAAACCTCTAACTGGGTGATAAAGCGGCCGTTTTCGTCAACGATGCCGATGCGGTCAGCATCACCATCAGTTGCCAGGCCAACCCCGGCTTTTTGAGCGTTGATTTGGGCCGTCAGTTTTTTTAGATTGACGGCAATGGGTTCCGGATTGATACCCGGGAAAGCCGGATTTTGCTCTCCATTGATTTCAGTGATTGAGGTTATACTACCCGCCAGGAGACGTTTAAACCAACCTGAGCCGGTACCAAACATAGAATCCACTATGATATTCAGGCCGCTGTTTTTGATACGGTTGACATCCACAAATTCAGCCATGCGGCGGTAATATGCCGGATCGAAATCAAAGTACTCCACGCGGCCCATTTTGATAGCATCCGCCAAAGGCATGCGGTCAATGGTGCCTGCTCCCCAACGTTTTTGGATGTTTGCTTCTACCGCGGCAATGGTTTCAGAAGGAGCGCTGGCGCCGTCTGATGATTTGATCTTAAATCCGTTATAGGCTGCCGGGTTATGGCTGGCGGTAATGATGATGGCGGCAGCAGCCTTTTTGAGTGTGGTACCGTAACTGACTTCGGGAGTAGGTATAGCCCGCGGGCTCAAGTAAACCTTCAGGCCATTGGCCGCGGCCACTTCGGCGCAGGCTGCTGCAAAAGCTTCTGAGGCAAACCGGGTATCGTAACCAATCACCAGCCCCTGGCCGGCCTGTCCTGAATGTATCACATAATCTGACAATCCCTGAGCACAAAGGCGGACGTTGTCAAATGTGAACTCGCGGGCAATGACCGCCCGCCAGCCATCCGTGCCGAACTTGATAGGATTATTCATTGCTATGCCCTTTTGATTAATGGGTATTTTAAGATAAAATACGCAAGATTGAATCAGCTAACAATTATAGTCAAGTTGAGTATATCAAAAAAGGGAGGTTTTCATCTCCCTTTTTTACCATATTACGGGGTCACCTTTTTACCAAAGGCCTCTTTCTTCAGGATGACGGCTTTATCCGTTTTCTCCCAGGGCATATCAATATCGCAGCGCCCGAAATGGCCGTAGGCGGCGGTTTGCCGGTAAATTGGACGGCGCAAGTCCAGATGACGGATGATAGCTTCCGGTCTAAAATCAAAGTGTTTTGAAATTAGTTCCAGGATTTTCTGGTTATCAATTTTTTCAGTTTCAAAAGTTTCGATAGAGACAGAGAGCGGATGGGCTACACCGATGACATAAGAAATCTGGATTTCACAACGGTCGGCCAGTCCGGCGGCCACCACGTTTTTCGCCACATAGCGGCCAAAATAGGCGGCTGAGCGGTCTACTTTGGTGGGGTCTTTGCCGGAGAAAGCGCCGCCGCCATGGCGGGCCATGCCACCATAGGTATCCACCAGGATTTTCCGGCCGGTGAAACCGGTATCGGAAGCGGGGCCGCCAATCACAAAACGGCCGGTGGCATTGACATAGTAATCTGTATTTTTATCCATGAAATGGGCCGGGATGATGGGTTTGATGACATGCTCGAGCATATCTTTTTTAATCTGAGCCTGAGTCACATCCGGGTCATGTTGAGCGCCGATCACCACGCTGGAGATGCGGTAAGGTGCACCGTATTTATATTCCATGGTGATCTGTGTTTTACCGTCCGGTCTCAAATAAGTCACTATTTTCTGCTTTCTGACTTCGGCCAGGCGCATGGCTAATTTGTGGCTGAGAGCAACCGGCAAAGGCATCAGTTCAGGTGTTTCATTACAGGCGAAGCCCACCATCATGCCCTGGTCTCCGGCTCCGGTTTTATCCAGTTCGTCAGCTTTCTTGTTTTTTTTGGCCTCAGCCGCTTTGCTGACGCCCAGGTCAATATCCGCTGACTGATGGTTGATGGACACCAACACGCCGCAGGATTTGGATTCAAATCCATACTCCGGATCAGTGTAACCGATATCTTTGACCACACTGCGTACCAATTCCTGAATATCTACATAAGTAGAGGTGGTGATTTCACCCATCACTATCACCAGTCCATTAGTAACGGCGGTTTCACAGGCTACTCTGGAGTAGGGATCATCTTTAAGCATGGCATCCAGAATAGCGTCCGAGATTTGATCACAAATTTTATCCGGATGACCTTCTGTCACTGATTCCGAGGTAAACAAATATTTGGGTGAACCCATAAAGCAATTTGCCAAGTTAACTCCTCCTTATTAAATACGAACGGCGCAATGATCTTTAAGTCCCGTGTTCCCAGCCGGCCAGGTAATTCTTCTGCTCTTTGGTCAGTTTATCAATTTTGACACCCATTGAATTCAATTTCAATCTGGCAATCTCTTGATCGATTTTCTCCGGCACGCTGTAAACAGAGGTTTTAATCTTGCCCTGGTTTTTAACCAGATACTCCAGACACAATGATTGATTGGCAAAACTCATATCCATAACACTGGCCGGATGGCCCTCCGCCGCCGCCAGATTGATCAAACGTCCTTCGCCCAGCAAATATAACTTCTTAGCATCTGACAGCGTGAATTCTTCCACCATCGGGCGCGCTGAGCGCCGGGATTTGGAGATTTCGGCCAGAGCCGGTATGTTGATTTCCACGTTAAAATGGCCGCTGTTGGCCAGGATGGCGCCATTTTTCATCACCATGAAATCTTCTTTATCAATGACGTTGATATCTCCGGTCAGCGTGATAAATAGATCGCCCTCTCTGGCGGCTTCTTTCATGGGCATTACCTGATAACCGTCCATGACTGCTTCCAATGCTTTCAAGGGGTCAATTTCAGTGACGATGACGTGTGAACCCATGCCTTTGGCGCGCATAGCCATGCCGCGTCCGCACCATCCATAGCCTGCAATAACAACGGTTTTGCCAGCCCACAGAATATTGGTAGCGCGGGTGATGCCGTCAAAAGTGCTCTGACCGGTACCGTAGCGATTATCAAAAAAATGCTTGGTCAGGGCGTCATTGACGGCAATAATGGGATATTTCAGGGCGCCATCTTTGTCCATGCTGCGCAGACGTATGACACCGGTGGTAGTCTCTTCCGTGCCGCCAATGATATTTTTTATCAAATCCTGGCGTTTGGTATGCAGCACAGTGACCAGGTCGGCTCCGTCATCCACCGTCATCTGGGGGGCGTAATCCAGTGCCGTGATAATGTGCTTGTAGTAAGTTTTTTCATCTTCGCCTTTGATGGCGTTAGTGGGGATGTTGTATTCCACCAGGGCTGCCGCCACTTCATCCTGGGTGCTGAGAGGATTGGAGGCGCACATAATCAGTTCAGCTCCACCGGCCTGTAAAGTGAGAGCCAGGTTGGCTGTCTCAGTGGTAATATGCAAACAACCGGCAATTATAATGCCTTTCAAAGGTTTCTCTTTAACAAAGCGGGCTTTAATCAATTCCAATACCGGCATCTCGCGGGCTGCCCATGCGATTTTTTGGAGTCCGTTTTCGGCCAATTTGATATCTTTCACGTCCCAATTCTTGGTGATTGCCATTTTCCCATTCAGCTCCTTGATTTATTCAGAAAACAGGATGATTTTTGCCTGAAAGATACAAGCACACGTTCACTATTATAACAGAAATTGTTGTTTAAAGGGATTTTGGCAGCGGGCTTCGGCATCAGTTGACGACCGCTTGATCTTTTGTTAGTATTTAGGTAGACCTAAATATAAGGTACTCCTAAATAAGGAGAGCTGAATGAACAATAGTACTCAGGAATATCTGGAAGCCTTGTTTTCCTTAACTCAGGACGGTCTTAAAGCTACCACCACCACCGATATCTCTCACAAACTCAAAGTGGCTCCAGCCAGTGTCACTGAAAAGCTAAAGAAACTGGCCGAAGAGGGGTATGTTATTTATGAGCCCTATCAGGGCGTGACTTTGACCGAGTCCGGGTTTGAACAAGCCCAAAAAATGACCCGTAAGCACCGTTTGATGGAGCGCTTCCTGCATGATGTTTTACATATTAATAATGAAAAAGTCCACAGCGAAGCCTGCGCCATGGAACACGGCCTTTCTGATGAGACTGAAAGGGCTCTTTGCCAAACACTGAAATCACCCGCCAAATGTCCGGATGACCATCAGGAAATTCCTCCCTGCAATTTGAAATTTGAAAATTGTGTGGAATGCAAGAACTGGGGAGATGACAATCTGAATGTGGTAGGCAAACGCCAAACTAACGTTGTCTCAGTATCTTCTTTGAAAGAAAAACAGGAAGCCAGTGTGGCTTTTATCCGGGGGGACAATAAATCACTGAAACGGCTTCAGGATATGGGTTTGACGCCGGGCACTAAAATCCGGGTTAACCGCATCGCGCCCATGAAAGGCCCGGTAGAAATTTCTCTGCGTGGCTGTAAAATCGCGCTGGGTGGTGAAGTAGCCTGCAATGTTTTTGTCGAACGCCATATTTGATATGAGGTAACTTGAGAATGCCGCAGGTTGAACCCGTGTCTCCTGAACGATCTGCTAAAACGATCGTTATTGCCCTGGTGGGTAACGCCAATGTAGGTAAAAGCGCGATTTTCAATCAGTTGACCGGATTTGAGCAAGAAACCGGCAACTGGTCCGGAAAAACAGTGGTCCTCAAAGAGGGTATTTTAACGCATCATGGTTTGAACATTAAAATCGTGGATTTGCCGGGGGTTTATTCTTTTACCGCCTATTCACCGGATGAATTGATGACCCGCCAGTTTATCCTGAAAAACCGGCCGGATGCGGTGATCAACGTTCTGGACGCCACCTCGCTGGAACGCAATCTGTATTTAACTTTATTATTGAAAGAGCTGGGTATTCCCTGTGTCATCGCGCTGAACTTCATTGATGTAGCCAGAAAAAAACATCTGCATGTTGACCTGGGAAAACTTAGTCAGATACTGGGTTTTCCGGTGATCAACACTGTGGCCATCAAGGGCATCGGGGTGCATGAACTGGTGGATGCGGCTTTGGGTACAATACAATCAAAAACCGAAGCTGCACCCACCGTCATTCAGTACGGCCCGGAGATTGAAGAACGCGTTTCCAGGTTAACCCATGATCTGTCCGGCTATAAAGTCCCATTCCCTCCCCGCTGGACGGCACTGAAACTGCTGGAAAAAGACCTGGAGATAACGGCTGAGGTTGGAGCCCTATACCCTGACGTCATCACTTTAACCGAAACGATTTCAGCCGAACTTTCAGCGATTCATGGTGAAGAAAGTGCGACGGTGATAGCTTCGGAGAGATATGCCGCGGCCGCCAGAATAGCCCGACAGATTACCCTCACATCTGATGCTGAGAATAAAACCGCTAATTTTATAGACAACATCGCACTGCACCCGGTCCTGGGATATGTGGGTTTTATAATCATCATGGCCGCCATTCTGGTTTTCATCTCCTTTTTCGGCGGCTGTATGACCGGGTTAATTACCAATTTGTTTGAAAGCTTCAACCCCCACGGCAGCCACCCCGCTGTTCTGATCCTGTGGAACGGCAGTGTTGTCGGTTTATACGCCGCTCTCTCCGTGGCTCTAGGTTTTATATTGCCCTTTTATTTGATCCTGTCCTGGCTGGCTGAGAGCGGATATTTGCCGCGCATCGCCTTTATGCTGGACCGCCCCTTTCACATTCTGGGACTGCACGGCCAGGCCAGCATACCATTAGTCATGGGACTGGGATGCAACGTTCCGGCTTGTCTGGCCTGCCGTATACTGGAGAACCGCCGGGACAGGTTGGTCGCCGCCTTTCTGTCTACACTGGTACCCTGTTCGGCCCGCTCATCGGTTGTGCTGGGGCTGGTGGGCGCTTTCATCGGCTGGCAGTGGGCGGTAGGCCTGCTGCTCTTCCAGTTACTTTTGATTTTTGTGATCGGCAAGATTCTAAACAAAATTAATCCCAACCAGTCTCCGGGCATCATTATGGAAATACCGGAGTACCGCAATCCGTCTCTAAAAATCGTGTGGAGACAGGCCTGGTTCCGCTTTAAAGATTTCCTCACTCTGGGGGTGCCTTTGATCGTAGCCGGAAGTACGATCATTGAGGCTCTCTCAGTATGGAACTGGCTGGAGCATATCACCAAATTGATAGCTCCGGTCACCGTCTGGTGGTTGGGTTTGCCGGCTTTCAGTGGTGTCTTGTTGATAATCGGCATCCTCCGAAAGGAAGCTAATCTGGCGCTGCTGATAGCTCTGGCTGGAGGTGCGGCGGTGACCACGATTATGTCCCCCCTGCAAATGGTGGTCTTCTCGCTGGTTATCATGCTGTATATTCCCTGTATTTCAACCATTGCGGTGCTGATCAGAGAAACCGGCCTCAAAATGACCACTTTGATAGTATTGACCGAAATACTTCTGGCTATCCTGTTGGGCGGTATTGCTTACCGGGTTTTACCGCTGATTACTAATCTGGTTTAATCAGCCGGAACGTCCAGGAGTGAAACTTGAAACCAAAATGAGTTGGTATGATACCAACACCCGGTAACCCGCGTTCAGTGCCGTTGTATGACGCATATCATAGAACTCCCGGATGACTACCTTTAAAATGGAATAGTAAATAGGAAAAGGGGTCAATGCCCCGGGGAGAAAAACAAATGACTACTAAAGTTATAAGAAAAATCATCCACATAGAGGAATCCAAATGCAATGGCTGCGGGATTTGCATTGATTCATGCGCCGAAGGAGCTCTGGCGATAGTCAACGGCAAGGCTAAATTAGTCAAAGACAAATATTGTGACGGACTGGCAGCCTGTCTTAAAGAATGTCCCCAGGGGGCTTTAAAAATCATTGAGAGAGAAGCCGATGAGTTTGATGAGGAAGCGGTGGCCTTGCATTTGGAAGCCAAACACTCCGCCAATTCAACGCAGGGATGCTCATGTCCGGGCTCAGCCGTACGGCAGTTTGAGAAAGTGGTGGCTGATCACGCGGTAAAAACAGTAAACTCGCAGGAATCAACCCTGGCCCACTGGCCGGTACAGCTAACACTGGTCCCGCCCGGCGCCAGGTTTTTACAGGGTGCGGATGTTTTACTGACTGCGCAGTGTGTGCCGGTGGCCTATCCCAATCTGCACCGTGATTTTCTGGGCGGACACAGCGTCTTGATAGCCTGCCCGAAACTGGATGATGTTGAAGCCCATCTGGGTAAATTGACCGAAATATTGCAAAAGACAGATATTAAAAGCCTGACTGTTTTAAGAATGGAGGTGCCTTGCTGCTCCGGTTTGACCAGAATCGCCCGTTTGGCCCTGGCTGAGAGCGGTAAAAACCTCCCGTTTAAAGAAATCATTATCGGAATTCGCGGGGAGATTAAAAATAATCCACCCGCTTGACAAAAGAAAGATATTTAATGGTTCTGCAGATTGCGGCGGGGCGGGTGAAAAATCCCGCCCCGCCGCATTTTACAGGCTTTTTGTTTTTGGAAAACAATCCGATCTGGATAAAGGTAATATCTTCAATTGTAAGCTTTATCCAGACACTGACTGATGATGTTTAGTCTTCTTTCTTCATTTTTGATGGCATGCTGGATTAAAAATTGATATGCTTTCGGCTGAAAGTCAATTTTGTTGAGCGGCAGCCAGAATGGGGAGGCAGTACGCTCAGTATTCAGCTCCTGACAAATTCTTTAGTCTCCCAAAGCGGGCGCACCAGCGCTAGCCAAATATCCCCTGGTTTTGTTATAATACCAGTAAATTCAGTGACTAAAATAAGGAGAATGAGTGATGGCAGATATAGTTAGATACAGATGCAGCGGGTGCGGTTGGATCTTCGATCCCAGATTTGGCGATGCGGCTAACGAAATCGCTAGAGGTGTGGCTTTTGCGGATCTCCCGGCCAAATTCATCTGCGGCGTTTGTGGATGCCCTAAAGAGAAATTTGTCAAGCATGACGTTATAGGGGCAAAACCGGAAGCTAAAAAGCCTGAAACCAAAAAGAAAAAATAGGGGATTTGAAAAGGGAGCTGAAAAGCTCCCTTTTGGGGCAAATTCCGCTTTGATATATTTGATGTGATCCGGTGATGAAAATGGGGATTTGATTATTGGTTACAAATCCCATATGTTGTTTAATTGTTGATAATCAACCAGTCCGCTCTCAGCCAGGTTTTCCACTTCTATTCCAGCTTCAACGGCGGCTGCCATCGGATTCAAGCCTCCTAATAACACCAATCCCACACGGTTTAGCCCCACCGCTATTTGACAGACCGGTTCGCTGGTGTTGCCCAGCGCTATCACACCGCTGATGCCGGCCAGTTCAAGTTGTTCCAGTTTTTCCACCACCAGGCTGCGTGCCGGCGCCGGGATTTCGCGGAAATTTGCCAGGATTTTGCCGTTATTATTGTGAACTACCGCGCTCACACTGGTCATGCGGGCCAGGATATATTGTTCAGAGGGGTCCAGTGACGTACCGGCGTAACTGATCAAGGCTACAAAGCGCCTTGGAAGCCGGTCTTTTATCTCCAATATACCTCCAAACCGTGATTCAATCGGGATGCCCGCTTTTAACAAACAGCCATTGACCACCACACTGCAAACGGTGGCCAGACCGATCTTGCCCTCAGGTATCACCACCGAGCCGATTTTTTCTCCCTCTTTAGCTACTTTGACCAGGCTGCTCACTGCTAAACCGGCCTTAAAAACTTCCCGGGTAACCGCAATAACCTGATCGAAGACCTTGGCCTCCATGATCGAAGTATTTACCGGCACCAGTCCGGTCCTGGCGGCGGGATCAAAAGTGGTTCGGAAGGCCAGCATCTCGAGTTTATCTAAAATAAAACCCACATGGTCAGGCGCCAGAGCAATTCCAAGCTCCTCCACTCCTTTGTGTGTAAGCATGCGACCATCCCTGCCCATGGCCTGGGTATACCCACGCTCATCAGTGATACGCAAATGATAGCGCACTGCCCGTTCGCTTAAAAAGATGCCGTAACGTTCCAGCTCGCGGGCAATAGTGATTGAACCCAGTGGTTCAGCTGATTCACTGAGTACTTTGAGTATGGAAACTACCTTGCGTTCAGCGTCAGAACCTGCTCCTTGTACTGTCGGAATAGCGCGTTCTTTTCTAATAAAACTGGATGGCATAGTCAGCCTCCTGCCGTCGCTGCGGAAAATAAAACCTGATGATGGTTTTTACGGTTTGGTCATTTTCAGGAAAAATTCATGAAAGCGGGTATCATCGGTCAATTCTGGATGAAATGAAGTTACCAGCAGATTAAGCTGGCGCGCCGCTACAATGGTGCCGTCTTTTAACCTGGCCAAAATCTCCACGCCGCTTCCTGTATTTTCAATCAAAGGCGCCCTGATAAAAATGGCATGAAAGGGTTTTTCACCTAACTGAGTGACTTCCAGATCTGATTCAAAGCTGTTTACCTGCCGCCCGAAAGCATTTCTTCTGACCTTGATATCCATCACTCCCAAAGGCGTCAAAGTTGATTGCTGGGAATTGGAAACATTTTTGGCCAGACAAATCATGCCGGCGCAAGTGCCCCATACCGGCAGGCCATTTTCAATCATCTTTTTTAGAGGCTCGTAGATTTTAAAGACGTGCATGAGCCTTAATATAGTCGTGCTTTCACCACCTGGAATAATCAATCCTTCCAGTCCCTTCAAATCACCCGGTAAGCGGACCTCTACAACATCAACACCCAGTTTTTCTAGCAATATGGTGTGTTCAATAAACGCACCTTGCAGAGCCAGGATCCCTATTTTCATGTTATTCCCTTCTTGTCATGATGATTACGCGGATATGCGCTGATAGTATTATGATAATAACATTATTAGCACCTCTCTTAAAAACAGGCGCGGCCGCAGTGGTTAATGCGCTGGCAGGATTCAAATTGGATGTTAAAAAAGAGATTGTCAGCGACCAAATTTTGACTGGTCGATTGGCTTGCCGGGGCATGGCGCCTGGCCGGGCAGTGAGCATGGTATCACCATGTGGAACGCTCTGGGAGCGGATATGCTTGAACGGAGGGTCTATTGATGATATTATTGCCTCTATAACCAGT
>DAOUAU010000112.1:0-3838 GCA_034433195.1 Dehalococcoidales bacterium | reverse complement strand
ATCCATCCTCACCAGCCTCTGGTGCTGACATTCCCCGATAGCTCAATGGTAGAGCGCGCGGCTGTTAACCGCTAGGTTCCAGGTTCGAGCCCTGGTCGGGGAGCCAAGTTTATGTTAACTAACATTTCCCCTCCCTGACTCTTTAAACTGTTTTATTGATAATTGACAGATACAGAATGACATTTTATTACACCTCACGAAAACCCAACTCAGCTACAAAAGTTAAATAAAAATAAGGATAGGCCGAATACCTATCCTTATTAACACCAAAATATACATATGCAGAAGACTCTATATCAGTTTGAAACCGGAGTCAAAGTATAAATCTTGGCTAGCTTCGTGGCAGATTTAACGTCTCCCCGTTTTAGTGATGCTCTAATATCGTCTAGCTTATAAGCATCATCAAGTGAAAGGTAAGGTGACCATCCTTCATCGGTATAAATCAAATCCACTTCCACTTCAGCGACATATTTGCCTTCGTGAATCATCTTGGTATAACAACGTTTGTTCATTTCTTTCTCCTTAAAAAACCATCTCCCCATCGTTTTGGGTCCGGTCGGTATGCGGTAACAAGAACCGCAGGAGATGTCATCCCTTTTGGTATTCCCCAAACTACATGTACCGGTTGCCCTTCATGATCTTTTTGCAAAACTAGAATACAAGGTCCTTTCGGATAATCCGGATATTCCTCAACTATTAGAGCTTCTTTTACAGACAATATAATATCTCGTACCAGGAGTCCATCCTCGGCAAGCTCATCGTATCCGTGATCTGAGATGTTTACTTGACCTTGTCGAATTAGTTTCTGTATTTTAGTGAGTAAATTACTCATATTATTTTCGTCTGCGGTAATTGTATCCCGTTAATCTCGTGAGTGTCAATTTAAGGTTTGAACAACTTTCATTAACCGTCATATACTTCGTTCGGTGATTGTCTGCTTTGGCAGAGGGTGACCCATAGCACAAACCTTCTCAATGATTTCCTCTGGCAATTTTAGTAAATTTAATACCTGCGTCACCCTGGCTCTGGATACTCCCATTTTACAGGACAGATCAGCCCGTGAGCTATATTTTCCTTCTAGTAAATCCTTTTGCCATTCTCGGGCAAGAAAAATAGGATTGCGGTATTGATGCTTGCATATCCTGGTTAAGAATTGTGATTCGTGACCTTGGGCATCTCGAAGACCATGCGGAAAGTTCTATCTTCTGATGGCTTCGGGGAGCCAAATCCCCTAAAAGATAAAACTCCTTTTTACATGTTTAACCCATTGATGGGCACCGGCTTTTATCTTTCGTTTTTCTTGACATGTCCGTTTTATTAGGCCGCGATTCCCCAAAAACATGACACGCAGACACACCGGATAGACGCTGAACCCGCGGCAGCGGCCGGTGACGTTTTCAAAGACAAAATAGCTAATTCTGTTTCTTCTGCAGTCTCCTTCTTATCAGCTTTTCCAGTTCAATGATCAGGAAACCAGCTATCGAAACTAAAATTATAGGAGTCCACCAGCTAGCCGGAAACGGCATGGTTCTGAAAGGGCTGAATCCGAATAAAGGCTGTGAGTAGATTATTACCATCTGAAGCCCAATAGTGGCGGCGGCGCCGATCAGCACCCATTTATTCGAAAACGGGCTGAAGGTAAATGCCGACTCGGTTATTGACCTGGCGGTAAACAGGTAAACCACCTGCACCATGATCAGTGTAGTGAGGGCTGCTGTTTGTGCCTCGGCAAGGTAGTGTTCTGAACCGGCCATGAGATTGGTATAAGCCAGAAATATCCCGAAGGTGGCTGAGGCTGAGACTAACGATACTAATCCAACCTTCCGGATGAATAAGGGGTTAAACAACTTTTCATCAGGGTCGCGGGGTGGCCTTTCCAGTATACCCTTCTCTTTAGGCTCCCAAATGAGAGGTATGCCGCAGGCAATGGCCACAATCAAGTTGACCCACAGGATTTGCACCGGCTCGATCGGCAGACGCAGGGCGAAAACGGGAATAACGGGTGATAATAATATGGCCGCGGTAATCACCAGTCCCTGCCCTACGTTGGTGGGAAGCAAATACAGGATAACTTTCCAGATGTTGGTGAAGACGTGTCTGCCCTCTTCCACCGCTGATACGATGCTGGTAAAGTTGTCATCAGTCAAGACCATATCGGCAGCTTCTTTGCTGACTTCGGTTCCGGTTATGCCCATAGCGACGCCGATGTCCGCCCGCTTTAGCGCCGGGGCGTCATTGACGCCGTCACCGGTGACAGCCACCACGTGTCCTCTTTTCTGCAACTGATCGACGATTCTGAATTTGTGCTCGGGAGCCACTCTGGCATACACTGATACTTTATTCACTATCTCATATAGTTTCTCGTCGCTCATGGCCTGAATCTCTTCTCCGATGAGCGCCCCGTTCTCAGCCTCCTCGATTCCCAGCTGTCCGGCGATGGCTCTGGCTGTCTCCACATGGTCTCCGGTAATCATCACCACCCTGATCCCGGCGGTCTTGCATTTCTTGACCGCCTCAATCACTTCCTGACGGGGCGGGTCAATCATACCCTGGTATCCCAGGAAAATTAATCCATCCAAATCACCCACTGTCAGCGAGGTTTTCTGAGCATCGACATTTTTATAAGCGATGGCCAGTACACGTAAAGCTTGTCTGGCCATATCACTGGCTTCTCCGAGTATTTCCCCGGCTCTCAACGGTTCAACCGCTCCATCAACTTGCTGGCTCCGGCACATGGCTAACACCCTCTCCGGTGAGCCCTTGACATAGATGGTATTTCCAGTTTTATCCTGATGCAGGGTAACCATATATTGCTGCTCAGCCTCAAAAGGTATCTCATCCAGTCTGGGGAGCATTTCCTTGATACCCGCTTTGGCCGCTGAAACTACCAGAGCACCTTCCGTCGGGTCGCCTTCAATAGTGTAGGCATGTTCATTCCTGGCTAACTTGCTGTTGTTGCACAGGTAGCCGGCCTTCAGGGTCTCTATCAAATCCTTTCCACCCTCGGATTGAATTTCTACCTTCCTTTCACCCTGAAAAAATGCGCCTTCCGGTTTGTAACCCACACCGCTTACCCGGTAATCTTTCCCACCGGCGTAGATCCTCACCACCGTCATCTCATTTTTGGTGAGCGTACCGGTCTTATCCGAGCATATCACCGTCGTACAGCCCAGAGTTTCGGCGGCTGGCAATCTCCTGATCAGGGCATTCCGGCGGGCCATCGCCATGGTACCGATAGCAAAAGCAGCGATTAAAGCGGCCGGCAGTCCTTCCGGAATCATAGCCACAATCATCCCTACGGTGGCCAGGAACATGTAGACGGGGCTATAGCCAAGCCACCATCCCAGGCCAAAAGTAATGACGCCTAATGCCAGGATGACAATGATAATATATTTGGTAAAAGCAGCTATCTTTTTCATGATGGGCGGTGTGATTCTTTTGGTTGCTTCCATCATATTGGCTATTTTGCCCAGTTCTGACCGTTTGCCGGTGGCCACCACCACTCCCTGCGCACGACCCCGGGTAACAAAGGTACCGTTGAAACACATACATTTTTGCTGTCCCGGGCTCAGGTTCGGTCTATCGATGGGCGCCACATCCTTAAGCACCGGCATAGATTCACCGGTCAGAGCGGCCTCATCAATGCTCAGGTTCTTCACCGAGAAGAGGCGCAAATCCGCCGGCACTCTATCACCACCTTCAATTTGAACCACATCACCCGGGACCAGTTCACGGGTGGCCATCACTTTCGTCTCGCCGTCTCGAAGCACGGTGCATTTGGTTACCAGCATCTTCTTGAGTGCTTCCAGAGAGCTCTCTGCTTTCCCTTCCTGAACGA
>DAOUAU010000111.1:0-2253 GCA_034433195.1 Dehalococcoidales bacterium | reverse complement strand
GCGCGGGATCACCCGGGAAAAGATCTCTTTCAGGAAAAGATACTCTCTCAATGGTGGTGTCTACCATAGTAGGCCACGGCCAGAGCGGTATTCCCGCATAGAAGGGTTGTGATAAATCATAGAATGTTAATGTCACTTTCGTCCTCCAGATTCCGGTCGCGATTATCTTTGCCCGGAAAGCATTGATCGCCGCCAACCGGCAATATCCGGTTTATTTCCTTCTTTTCACCACGAATTCCGCCAGTTCATTGAATGATGTTTTCACTGCGATATCCGGTAAGGTCTGAATGGTACGGCAAGCTGAGGCGCAGTATTCCATAGCCAGTTTATAACAATCATCAACTATGGTTGAATTGCGAATTTGATCGATAGCCAGAGAGATATTTTCCGTTCTGGTACGCTCGGCGAAGAGTTTCTGAATCGGGTTGTTTTGCGGATAACGTTCTATCAGCATCATAGCCGGCAGAGTCAATGTCCCCTGTTTTAAATCTGATCCGGCCGGTTTGCCCAGTTCAGCTTCTGTTCCGATGAAGTCCAAAATGTCATCCACTATCTGGAAGGCCATCCCCAGATTGTAGCCGTAGTCCCGCAAAATGCGAATTGATGCGGCGGGAGCACGGCTCAAAATCGCCCCGGACTCAGTGGAGAGGCAGAATAATGAAGCTGTCTTGCCATATATTCGCTGTAAATAGTCCTGACGGGTTTGATTTAAATTATAAGCGTTCTGAGCTTGATTGAGCTCACCACCTGAGATGATCATCAATGTCTGCGAGAAGAGGCGTATAGCCCGAATGTTATGGGTTTCGGATGATTCTACGCCAGCTTTGGCAAATAAATAATCTCCCAGTAACACGGCCGGATCAGCGCCCCACAATTTATAGATAGTCGCCCGGCCGCGCCGGGTATCGGATTTATCAATGGCATCATCATGAATCAGCGTGGCGGTATGCATCAATTCAATTGCCACGGCCATGTGCAATAAATATTTGAAGCGGTATTGGTAAAACTGTCCGGACATCAGGGTCAAAGCTGGACGGATGCGTTTACCGCTGGCTCCCAGACTATGAGTTAGCAGCTGCGCTAACCAGTTAAAATCTACATGACAGACCGCTGCCAGCGCTGCTTCAACCTGCTTTAAATCTTCATTGACCGGAGAGTATATCTGGCTCAGTTCCAACTGTAGACCTCGCTATTCGTTTTTTGTATGCTCTTCGCGTTGGTTTTCTTCTTCGATCATTTTTTCCTCCAGCTTGATGAAAAGCGGCAGAGGAGAGTTTAATTTTTGGCCGGCAGCCGGCATTTCGAACTTCCATCCGTAATCTTGAACCTGGCCGGGATATCCCAGGTATTCGTGCAGTCTCTGTGAACTGAATGGCAAGAAAGGATACATCAAGGTACGAAGACCTGAAAGTACCGAGATGACCACATATAAGGAAGTTCCGGCGGCGCTTTTGTCTACTTTGATGGCTTTCCAGGGGGATTTCTCATCTAGGTAACGGTTAGCTTCCTGCGCCAGACTCATGATCATTTTGATACTATCTTTAAATTTGCAGCCGGATAATAATCCATCAACCTTGTTGAAAGTCTCTGCAACTTTAGCCAGCATTTCACGGCCGGGTTTATCCAGCTCTGCAGGAACCGGAATCAGGCCGTCATAATTTTTATAGGTGAAGGTTAAAACCCGGTGCGCCAGGTTACCATAAGTGGCTACCAGTTCGTCATTATTGCGGCGGAAAAATTCACGCCAGGAAAAATCGGTATCCGTTGTTTCCGGCATATTGATGGAAAGCAGATATCTCAAAGGGTCAGGCGAATAGCGGGACAAATAGTCCGGTACCCAGACTGCCCAGTTGCGGCTGGTTGAAAACTTTTTTTCTTCAAAAGTCAGGAATTCATTGGCCGGCACATCATAGGGTAAATCCAGCCCGCCGTAGGCCAGTAACATGGCCGGCCAGATAATGGAGTGAAAGACGATATTGTCCTTGCCGATGAAATAATAGGGTTTGGCTTCTCCATTTTGCCAGAAGGGACGCCATTTTCCAGCATCGCCCTGTATTCTGGCCGCCCATTCCTGGCTGGCGGAGAGATAACCGATGACGGCATCAAACCAGACGTAGATGCGCTTGCTTTCATATCCAGGCAGAGGAATAGGAATGCCCCATTCCATATCACGCGTGATAGCTCTGTCCCGCAGCCCTTCTTCAAGATAATGCAGAGTAAAATGATAGACATCGGGCCTCCAGAAGGTTCTCT
>DAOUAU010000110.1:0-7690 GCA_034433195.1 Dehalococcoidales bacterium | reverse complement strand
GATTTTGTGAAAAAAACAGAGACTAATGTTTCTGTCTCCATGGCTTTGGACCTTGACACCGGAAGAGCAACGGTGGTCAAGGCAACAATTCCGGACATCAAAAGCATCGGTTTTTCTTTTCAGAAGCAACTCGGAAAGAATGCTGACTTAAGTTCAATTCAAATGGAAATAAACCATGCTGTGATCGGCCCGTTCTCAACCGATGAAACTGTATTGGCCCATGAGAGAACCAGTGACCTCATTGGAAAAAGGATTAAATATACCTACGGCCATGACCGCGTGTATGAACATATCTATCTGAATGAGCGGTTTTATACCTGGCATTGTTTAAAGGGCGCTGAAGCAGGATTAGGCGATACTGATATTTGCGATTATTTTAAGGTAGCTCCGGATATTTATCTGTTTATCTGGCGCGAAAAAATCATGCCGACTTTCGGCCTGGTCTTGATCAATTTCAGAGAAATGAGATCGAACGGTAAAACATTCGGACTGGATATATCTTCCGGACAATATCTTAATTTTACCATGGGCGCTTTCGCGGAATTACTCAATGAAACAAGGTATTAACCGTGTCCAGCGTTGACCTGAGGCCGCCGGTGAGACCTGGCCTAATTCTCTGGCGCCATTCTCTGTTAATTGCTGATTTATTCCGCGCTCGTTCAGCTGCTACTACCCAAAATTGGCAAATCGTTGATAGACTTCAATATTTTTTCTGCTGCCGCCATAGCCTGGTCGCACTTGTTCTGGACAAAAGCCGTTAACAACTCTCTGGCCTCCGCTTTATTTCCTTTATCAGCCAAAGCTGCCGCCTGTTTCTCCAAAATTGAGCTTTCCTCGATAGCCTGTATCTCAAAAGCTGACCAGTGAAGAGTAATATCATCCCGGTGTTTGGGGTGATATTCGATTGCCGCCCTCAGCTTTTCAAAAAACTGGAACGCTTCAGTAGTGCCCATGGCTTTGGGCAGCACATTGATCCCGATAAATAACGGTAAAAATGGCGCGATGCACGGTTGGCCGGGTGTTATCCAGGTACAGCTGAATAAATCGGTATGGTCCGGCCGGGATACGTTTATAAAAGCGTTGGAGGTGTATTGCCACGAGCCGTGGCAGCAAAGCGCGCTGTCACCTCTGTCTTCCGAAATATATGGGCTCAACCTGCCGTCTTCAGGCTTGATATTCCCGTGGTCTCTTAAGCAGTGCATGAAATATGCTAATGTGATACCGCCGCTTTTTGGCTGCATGGTAGGAGAATCATATTGCCGGTCAATCAATAGTTGCCACAGCCTCCTGGCCCGGTTATAGCCCGCCCCTATTCCTGCTTCCGCGGCGGCTTTAAGTCGTTTAGAAATATAAAAGTTTGCAGAAGCAAAAACCTGATCAAACATCGGACCATGAATAACATGATTCGATGGGTCATTATAAATAAAATTTGCTCCTTCCATGCAGTAACCGACATTGGGATCGATCACCAGGTTGCACCTGCCTCCCCAAGGCGCTCCTTGCTTCATATAGTTTTCTGACCACATCTTGACGTATTCAGGCGCGCTGTCGCAGCTGCGCATCATGTTCCCCGCGGGGATAAAATCCCCCGGTGGCGGCGGAGGAAATGGACGGGTCAGCCGCAGGCCCTGGGTTAACGCTACGCCTTTTTCATTCATCAGGGGGAAGACTTCTTCCCCAAATCCGCCAACTGTCAGATACCTGTTTCCGCTGTCGGGGGTTACCAGTTTAAGGAACCCCGGCCACAGCCCCGCTGAACCGTCCACACATTGACCGGTCATATTGCCCTGAAAAGAAGTTGAACCGGTAATCACAGCCTGTGTGCAGCCGCTGCCGCTGGAACGCAGGTCAGGCACTGATCCATTGCTGATAACGCCGCCATTCTTTGACGAAAATGAGTTCAATTCGTTATTCATCATGTCACTCCTTTAGTGTGCTGGTGTAATTATATCTATTTGGTGCAGAAAAACAAAAATTGTTCCGGTAACATTTTGAGTCAGTGAAGCCGTTCTATTGCTATTTGGTAAAAGCTGAATATATACTGGGGAATCAGTATTGCCGTGACAGCAAAATACCATATTCCGGACTCATTCCGGGCAGAGTGGAGGATGGCATAGAAGACACCATGGAATTGAGGGTTTCGTCCGGCAAAACGGCGGTTATGTTATGACTAACGTTGCTCTGATTGAAGAGCCAAACCGCAAAATATCAAGGACTGAACGGATTATTTCAGGCAATACGGCGTTTATCATGCAGCCGTTAGAAATTGAATCATTGAAATGAAAATGAGCGTGCAGCTCCATCTGTTGTTGCCGTACACGGGCATTGACCGGGTTTCAGAATAATAAAATACTGTGAGATATTTTAATATTGGAGATCGACCATGTTAAATTCTGACAACGAACAGATTTTTACTAATTGTACCAGCGGCGGTCCGGTCAATGTCCATGTCAAAGATGGCAAAATAATCCGCATGGAACCTCTGGAACTGGAAAAAGCCGAGGGTTCATGGGTAATCGAGGCCAGAGGACGGAAATTCTCTCCTCCCAGCATCGCCAGAATTTCTCCTTATACCCTGGCTGAGAGATCCAGAACATATGGCAGTAACCGCCTTCTGCATCCTTTGAAGCGAGTAGATTTTGACACTGTTGGAGATAGAAAGGCGGAAAATCGCGGAAAGTCAGGCTATATCCAGATTAGCTGGGATGAAGCACTGGAACTGCTTTCAAGTGAAATCAGGCGTATTCATACCTGTAAAGGCCCCGGTGCCATCTTGACTACCACCTCTTCTCATCATAACTGGGGGAATATCGGCTACAGATTCAGCGCTCATTCTAGATTCATGAGCATTTTGGGAGCAATTTCTGCGGAACATAACCCGGATAGTTGGGAAGGGTGGCACTGGGGTTCCATGCATACCTGGGGTTATTCCTGGAGATTAGGACTTTCTGAACAATATGACCTCCTGGAGGATGCCCTGAAGAATACTCAAATGATGGTTTTTTGGTCCAGTGATCCAGAGGCAACCTCCGGAATATATTCAGGGCAAGAATCTACATTGAGGCGATTCTGGTTAAAAGAACTGGGCATCCAGATGGTATTCATCGATCCTTATTTTAACGCTACCGCCGCGAACTTCTCTGACAAATGGCTGGCGCCCAGGCCGGGGACAGATGCCGCCCTGGCGGCTGCCATCGCCCATATCTGGATTAAGGAAAATCTTTACGATAAGGCCTATGTCAAGAATCATACCTGCGGTTTTGAGAAATGGGAAGAATATCTCCTGGGGCATTCGGACGGCAGCCCAAAGACGGCCGAATGGGCCCAGCAAGAGACCGGTATTCCCGCGCGAGAAATTAAAGCCTTGGCGAGGGAATGGGGGCGGAAGAAAACCATGCTGGCAGCCGGAGGGGTTGGCGGCTGGGGAGGAGCCTGCCGAGCCGCCTACGGCACAGAATGGTCCAGGATGATGGTTTTACTGGCGGCCATGCAGGGCATGGGTAAACCGGGGAGCAATATATGGTCCACTACCCAGGGTTCTCCCTACAATGCCGGTTTTTATTTTCCCGGGTATACCGAAGGCGGAATTGCCGGAGGCGGAGGACTGATCTCTCGTGGAATGGTACCGCAACCAGTCAAGAATACCGTTAATGACGCTCAATGTGCCCATTTGCCCAGAATTTTGGTGCCCGAATGCATATTGGATGGAAAACAGGAATGGCGTGGTAAAGGTTTCTGCGGAGAGCGTACTGAAGCTCAGTTTAAAAAGTATAAATATCCGGAGGACGGATTCCCCGAAGTAAAGATGTTCTGGAGATACGGTGGATCTTATATAGGCACGATGAACAATACTAACCGCTGGGTCAAGATGTACCGCAGTCCCAGGCTTGAATTCGTAGTCAATCAGTCGGTGTACCTGGAAGGTGAGGCGCAATTTGCTGACCTGATTTTGCCCGCCTGTTCCAACTTTGAAAGGTGGGACATTGGAGAATGGGCCAGTCCCCAGGGTTATGGACTGCATAAGGCCTCCGGATTAAATCACCGTGTCATTGTGCTGCAAAAAAAATGCATCGAACCGCTGGGAGAATCAAAATCAGATTATGAGATTTTTGCTCTGGCGGCCAGGAAACTGGGTTTTTTTGAAAAATATACTAATGCAGGATTGACCGAAAAAGAATGGGTCAGGCGGATGTTTGACGCCAGCGATCTGCCAAAATATATTTCCTGGGAGAATTTTGAGAAAAAAGGTTACTTTGTGGTTCCTCTGCCAAAAGACTATAAAATGACGCCGGCTCTGAGGTGGTTCGCCGAAGGCCGGAAAAAAGATACACCCGATACAGGTCCGGTGGGCGGATTTGTTCAGGGGTTGCCTGATCAGGAGGGTCTAGATACTCAGTCAGGTAAAATAGAGTTTGAATCACAGAGTTTGAAACGTTTCGATCCACATGATAGAGAGCGTCCGCCTGTACCCCAATATATCCCTTCATGGGAAGGACACCACACCAAAAATTTGCTCTCCCGCTATCCGCTGCAGTTACTCACACCGCATCCGCGATATTCGTTTCATACCATGAACGATGGGAAAAGCTGCTGGATGAACGAAATACCCGAACACCGCGTCAGAGCTAAAGATGGGTATTACTACTGGGTGATGCGTATCAATCCGGAGGATGGCAGCCAAAGAAACATTGAAGACAATGATATCGTCAGGGCCTTTAATGATAGGGGTTCAGTTTTATTGGTGGCTCAATTGACAGAGAGAATCCGGCCGGGAACTGTCCATTCTTACGAGTCAAGTTCGGTTTATGATCCAGTGGGTGAACCTGGAGAATCTACGGATAGAGGAGGTTGTATTAACTTGCTGACGCCTCACCGTTTTATCTCTAAAAACGCTTGTGGTCAGGCTCCAAATTCTTGCCTGATTGAAATTGAGAAACTGGAGGTTTAAACCAGATGGCCAAATATGCCATGATAATAGATATTTCCAGATGTACAGGATGCTATTGCTGTTTCACCGCCTGTAAAGATGAATACTGGGATAATGAATATTCTCCATATACTGCGGCGCAACCAAAACATGGTCAGTTCTGGATGAATATAGCCAGGAATGAACGAGGTAAATTTCCCTATGTTAAAGTGGCGCATATGCCGGTGCCCTGTATGCAATGCGAAGATGCCCCTTGTATCCACGCTGCCAGGGATAACGCAGTATACCAAACGGATGATGGAATCGTGGTGATCGACCCCCAAAAAGCAGCGGGACAAAGACAGTTAATGGATGAGAAAGCTTGCCCTTACGGGGCTATCTTTTGGAACGAAGAAAAACAATTACCTCAAAAATGTACTTTTTGCCTCCACAGGATCAAAGAGGGCAAAATCCCACGTTGTGTTCAGGCTTGTCCCAGTGAATGCATCAAGTTCGGTGACTCAGATGACCCCCGAAGTGAACTATCTGTTCTTTTGAAGTCAAGCCAGGTTGAACAGTTCAAACCCGATAAGCAAACCCACCCCAAGGTGTACTACATTGACTTGTACAAGATGACTCGTCTTTTCATCGCCGGAGCAGTAGTGACAGGAGACCTTGATGAATGTGCCGCAGGAGCGACTATCAGCCTTCAAGGACACACTGGCAATTCAGCCCAAACCAGGACCAGTGTTTTCGGTAATTTTGAGATTGACGGTCTGGAGCCGGGCAAGTATTCGGTGAAAATTGAATTTCCCGGATATCTTGAAAAAACCCTGGATGTTGAACTGAAGCATAGTGAATACCTGGGAGACATAATACTGCATAATATCGGGTCTAAAAATGCTCAATCTGATCACTAAAACGTCCTGTTTAAGGCGCTTGCATAAATCATTTTGCACCCGGCGGTTCAATAACCTTTCGGCATTGTTGTTTCTGATGAAAAACGGCTGGTCCGGCAGATTGCCGGGCAGGACATCGAAAACGTTACCGGAATCTCAAATGGTTGGATTGATACATTTGCTGATCTTGAATACTTCGCCAGAGATTTATACATTAGCCCGGTTGACCTGCATTCTCAAAAGCTATCAACCCTAACAAGCCAAAATCCCCCGTGTCCATAAAGAGCTTGCGAGAAATTTTTCATTTGGGTAAGGCGGTTTGCTGTTATCCCTCTGATTTCAGCTTGATGATTTCATCCGGCGTGTATTTTACCCGATTGACGGTATGGCCGGTTGTCAGGTCCCCTTGTGACCTCGAATAGCCTGTGGCAGAGCAGATGTGCATAAACATCACCGGTTTGGTGACCTTATGAAAATAGATGGGGCAGTGCATTAGTCCTTTCGGGACGTAGATAATCGTGGTGGTATTGACCACATGCCTCTCTTCTTCCTCGCCCAGCAGGATTTCCGCCTCAGCACCGAAGTCAAAGAAATTCAGCGGATTGCCGCCGAGAAAATAAAGCAGCTCATCATATTCATGCGCATGCTTCGCACTGATCACACTCGGTTGGCTAACGGTGAATAACGTTACCTCGTTCGGGAAATTGGCAAAATTAGAGCCCGGGCAATACTCATGGCCGTTGAGATGTTTGTCACCGCAAATATGTACTTCGGGCGCCAGGCGTCCCTTAACGATCGGTTCTCTGATGATGTAACTGCCGTATTTATCCATAACCATCTCCTCTCAATTGAAGATTATAGCGTTCGCCCATTTCCCTGCTAAAGAGCTCTGATATGGCACGCGCGCCGGATAGATTCCTGAAATAGCGCTGCCGGGTTAATTTTATCTGATCAAGGAGGTCCCACGGCTATATCTTAACAATTTGCGGCCAAAATCATCAAGATCAGACCAAAGCCGGTTCAACAATGAATTCATTGTCTCACAACCGCCCCTCCCCTGGTCATCAATTTAACGCGCTTTCAATTTTCACCGCCATATGCAATTATTCACGCGGCAAGGGCCGCCAGCGCGGCCATTTAAACTGAATCCGGCGCCATGTATCGCGCATCATAATCGAAAATCCAGTTTTACCAAAACGGTGAAACATCAAATACCGGTTGACAGGCAATACCGGAAGCCACCCACTGCCAGGTTTATTAAGCTGAAACCCACCGCATCCGCAAAAGACAGCGCGGGATTTTTGTCTCGGATAACCGCTGAGTCAGATCGCGCGGGGTTAAACCGGCTCAGGCATTGACACCCGCCGTGAAGCCCTCTGTAACCGCGGTGTACAGGCTGCCCGGCTGGTTGGCGCAGTCGCCGATGGCGATCACGTCAGGAGCCGTGTCCCTGAACTCTTCAATAGCCTCTGCATCTGGCGTCATACCGAGAGCCAGCACCACGGTATCGCAGTGAATAACTACCTTTTTACGGTCTTTATCCATCTTTATCTCCCTCACGGTAACACCCGTGCGGGTGATCTTTTCCAGTTCCACTCCGTTGATCATTTCCGCTTTAAATTGTTGTAAAAGCGACCTTAGAGCCAGCATGCTGATCTGCGGATAGCCGGCGTCAATTTCCGCCGCAGAAAGCCTGTCTATCACCGTTACTTTCTTGCCCTGTTGTGCCAGTAGCAGCGCTGCTTCACAGCCGGTCAGGCCGGCTCCGGCCACCACTACCTTTTCTCCCACTTCCGCCATCCGGCTTTCCAGGTCTCCTGCCCAGATCACGTTTCGCCCGTGAATGCCGGGTATGCGGGGAATCAGCGGCGCGGCGCCGGCTGCA
>DAOUAU010000109.1:0-2541 GCA_034433195.1 Dehalococcoidales bacterium | reverse complement strand
GTTCTCGGACCAACCGTCCGTCTTTCCCGGCACAAAGACAAAGAAAACATACCCGCTATCAAAGCCTGTGCTTTGAGTATTTCCCAGGCTTTGGGTTATAAAGGTTGATGTTTATAATTTTTTAAACATCATCGGTAGATAACCGGCGTTCAGACTGACTCTAAAAATTACGTAAGCGTAAAATATAGCGCCGGTTTTTATGCTCCGGCGGATATTGATTTTGTTGGATAATCTAGATTAATTGAAAATTCTGTGCCATTCCTGATGGTACCACTGAAATCTGTAGATATAAAACAAATAATTTGGATATAATGCCGCCGGATTGTCTGTAAATCAACAAACGAGAGTGAGAGAGAAAAAATGGGTGATATGTTGAGAGGACAAGTAGCAGTGGTTACCGGAGCGGGCAATGGCATCGGCCGGGCGGAAGCCATTGGAATGGCCGCTGAAGGAGCCATGGTAATCGTCAATGACATCGGCACTTCCTTTGATGGCAAAGGAACTTCAAACAGCCCTGCCGATCAAGTTGCGGCAGAGATAACCAATGCCGGCGGAACAGCCGTGGCCAACCACAATAATGTGGCAATCGAAGCAGAGGCAAACAACATTATTCTAACCGCTCTGAATACATTTGGCCGGCTGGATATATTGGTCAACAATGCCGGAATCATCCGAAATCAACCGGTTTTTGACATCGTCACAGAAGATTGGGATGCAATGGTGAAAACCCACCTTTATGGTACTTTTTATTGTACTCGGGCAGCCTCCAAAATCATGAAACGCCAGGGTTATGGCCGTATTATCAACACAGCTTCACACATCGGTCTGGGTTTTCGCGGGCAGTCGACCTACTCGGCAGTTAAAGAAGGTATAGTTGGTTTTTCGCGCTCAGTTGCCCGGGATATGGGATGTTATGGTACCACATGCAACGTTATCCGTCCGATAGCCGCGTGGCGGGGCGCAAAGGAACCAAATGCCTACATGGAATCATTTCGCCCTGAAGATGTAGCGGCACTGGTGGTATTTCTGGCCAGTAAATCCGCGGATAACATTAACGGCTGCATCTTTGAAGTCTGGAAAGGACATGTTGGAATTTTTGTGGATCCACCGCCGGTAGAACAGGTGCTATGGAAAGATGGACAATGGACTCCCCGCGAGTTGATGCGAATATTGCCGGAAACTTTAACCAGAGACAAAAAGCGCGAAGAATTTCCTTCTACGATGTCATTCAAATTCCCTTCAACCTGAACGGAGATTGCATCAAAGTTCTCTTTAGAGTCCGCAGATGGACGGTTCAATCCCGTCCATCTGCCTCGGGCTTCAAGATCGGTACCGGCCATACTCTTTGGCGGCAGCCATCATGGCTCTGAAATTATCCGGGTCGCCTTTGTCAATACTGGCCCCTCCAGCCAAAATATACCCCCCGTCTTTTCCGCAGTTTTCAATCAACCGCCGGCAGTGTTCTTTGACCGCTGAAGGAGTCCCGGTACACATTAAAGAAGAAGGCACATTGCCCATAATGCAGGCTTTTTTGCCCAGGATTTGTTTGGCTTTGACGATGTCAGTACGATCAAAAAACCAGATTACCGAAGCTGCTGGTAATTCCGTCGCCGCTTCAAGACGTCGATTGTAACTGCCTTCAGCGAACAATAACGGGATACAACCTTCGTTCACAAATCCCATGATAACCCGTTTAAAGTACGGCCAGTAAAACTTCTGATACTGGGCATCAGACATGAAGTTGTCATCACCTTTATGCAGGGCGAAGAAAATGATGGGACTGGCGGAATGGTTGGCAATTGAAAGCGCCGCTTCGATGATCCAGGGAGTAATAGTTTCCATAGCTTCAATCAACTTCTCAGGCTGGCGGTACATATCCATGGTGATGCCCCGCGTCCCTCTCAAGGTGTCCGCAAAAATATCAAAAGGCGCATGGGCTTGCGCTCCGCTCATCAACGATGGGTAGCCGATGCGCCGTGCCTCCTTCCCCACTTCCATCACCACATCCCGGTATTTCGCCAGTTCTTTGGCAGAATCGATAATACCCTGAAAGGCTGATTGGACATCAGGTGAGGTGCAAGCCCCTAAAAAATTGGTGGGCATACCTAAGATGTTTTTAAAAGGCGCCAGTTTTTGAAATGGCTCAAAGACCCCATTGGTACGGGGCAGATAATAACGGAAACAATAATCGGATGGGTCTTTCAGTAAGAGATCGTATTCATCGGCCAACATGTATTCGCCTTCAACAAACTGATGCATGCTGGTATCGTCAGGCAGCCCATGTCCGGGCCATTTCATGGATTTTACTTGAAGTATTTCGTTCATCCAGCCTGATCCAACACCCGCACCGGAATAGGTATCTCCCTCAAATTCATATAGAAATTTCAGCCAGGCCCGTTTCATGGCCTGATAATCATACATCGCGGTACGCACGTTGATGCCGGCATGGTAAGCCGGAAATTGTCCAGACGGCAGTATGCATGGGACTCTGTCCGGTTCTTTCATTTGGATGGCTTCAACCAGACGGGTCAGCCTGGCTTG
>DAOUAU010000108.1:0-14438 GCA_034433195.1 Dehalococcoidales bacterium | reverse complement strand
GCGCAGCCAGGGGATGTTACGGTATTGAGCCAGAAAGTAAAAGGGAGCACGAAAGCCGGTGGTCAGCACCAGCGGGTACTCTTGATGAAGCTCAGGAGTAGAAAGGGGGCTTTCTCCTGGCTCAATATAATACGGCAGGGGATCGTATCCCATTTTTTCAAGAACGGTTGAAAATAATTCAAGCTTACCGGTCGGAGTAGGGAAGCCACCGCCTTTGCGCCAGTAGTCAGTCCGGTATTTGTAATACACCTGGTCTTCTCCGAAACAGCCCGAGATGGTATTCCGGCTAAACTCGTCCCACCCCATATTACCCTTTCTGAGCTGGTAGTTCTGGCAGGTCTTGACGTCTTCAAACCAGTATTGCGGGGCCACCCGTTTGCCGATTTCATTGAAAATCCAGACATCCGCTCTGGCTTCGCCGGGTGGTTCCACACATTTATTATGCGCCTCAATGAACCAGCGCGGATGCATATCGTAGATATCATCTATTTCCAGCCAGTGAGCGGCCGGCAATACTATGTCAGCCATTTCAGCCATGGGGCCCCAGAATTGGTCTACCTGCACCAGGAAATCAACATTTTTAAGTCCCTCAACCACTTCTTTGGTATTGGCCATGTGCACAATCTGCTGTCCGCCGACGCTAATCCAGACACGGATCGGTTTTTCGCCCTGGTTGAGAGCCCGGATAATGGTATCCGGATTACAGGTGCGCGCCGCGCCCATTTTAAATTTGTCTCCGCCCCAAATGTGTGATCTCATCTCATCCGTAATCGGGATTTCGTTAAAGAAATCTTCAATCAGACCAGTGGAGGGCAGCACCCAACTCACCATGCCGCCTGGCCGTTCAATGTTCCCGCAGATGGCCATAAAACAGATAATGGCCCGCAGGGTTTGGCCGCAATTAGCCTGCCTCTCCAGAGAACTGCCGATTTGTATGCATCCGGGGGAGTCCACAGCAAAGAGGCGGGCGGCCTGGATAATTTTTTCTTCCGGAATCCAGGTTATTTTTGACACCCGCTCAACCGGATATTCGGAGGCCCGTCTTTTTAATTCCTCAAAACCATGAGTCCAGTTCTCTACGAATTCCTTATCGTAGAGCCCTTCCTGAATGACAATGTTAATCATGCCCAGAGCCAGGGCGGCATCGGTACCGGGACGAATTTGTAACCACAGTGTGGCCCGTGAGGTGTAAGCGGTAGCCCGCGGGTCAATCACTATCAGATTTTTGCAAAAGTCCAGAGATTTGATATACCAGTAGCACATTTCTGAATCGGCGCTGCTGATTTCAAGCTGTTTGGCCCAGGAAATCTGGGTTTTGGGAAACTCACCGCCCCAACCGTGATAATCACAATATAACCGGCCGTATCCGGTAATCAGCCCGTACAAACCGATACGCGGGCTGTGGCAGACATAGCCGGGAGTAATGACATTGGCCGAGCCCATCGCCCGCGAAAAGCGGTGAGTATAGCGGTTATAGCCTCTTCCGGTGCCCTGTGAGGTGGCTACAGTGTGCGGGCCGAATCGGGCGCTGGCGTCCTTGACCCTGGCGGCGATGGTATCCAGAGCTTCATCCCAACTGATACGCTGCCATTTCCCCTGGCCTTTTTCCCCGGCTCTTTTATGCGGATAAATTATCCGGTAAGGATTATCCAGGTGCTGAATGCTGGAGAGGCCCTTGGAACACATCGTGCCGCGGGTGGTGGAATCCGGGTTGCCTTCAATGTGGGTGACCACTCCATCAGTAACCTGGACTAATACTCCGCATCCGCCGTGACAGCTTTTACAGGTGGTTTTGATGACACGGGTTTCGCCCACCGGGACACCTCCTTTGAGACGCTTTTGGTTTTGAGTGTATCTTTTGAGAGCAAAGGCTGATAAATTCCGACTTTAAGCAAACAATATTTCAAAGCGAAGGCGCCGATGGTATGGGCAATCACCGCAGTAATCAATAACTGAGCGGGTAAATTACCATGAACGAAAAGACTGCCGAATGCAATGCTCATGGGCACAATTATACCCAGTACAATAATCCCGCCCCAGAAAGCCAGTGATAAACGTCCGGCCAGCAATTCCCGAACGGACTGCTGAGCTGCCGCGGAGGTGCGTCTGGCCGTGATCAGATAAGCCGCAATAATAACAATGTTGACTATCAGGAGGAAACGGCTGCCGGCTTCAGCCAGGGCGATATTGGCATCGCCGCCGCCTAATCCGATGGCCACAGCCAGCCCGAATCCATCCGCCACTCCGGCCAGAATGAATACTACCGGCAGCAATGCCTGGTTCCAGAACGGGATTCCTTTGCAGATATTCATGATAAAACCGCCGTAGATGCCTACTCCCAAAGCCGTTATGCCGGCCAGAACCGCCAGAGGCAGATAGAGGGGAGAGGCAGCCGCACCGAGAAAGGCGGCTGCCGCCGGCTGCTTCACAATCAATAACATAAAGGCGAAAAGCCCGAAGAATACCGAGAATAATATGCCCCTGGCAAACCAGGAGGTCTTCCAGGCATTGGAGAAGGGCGGTAGAGTGCGATAAAAGCGCCAGGGCTTGCCGAAATAGGCCAGATGGAGAGGCAGCTTCAAAAACATTACAATTATCCATCCTGCCAGCAAGCCCCACCAGCTATCCAGGAAGAGCGAGACCAGAAACAGGCCGGAACCGAGACTGGTAAAGACCTCGGCTATCCATATCATCAGTCCGCGTCTCTCAATCCATTCTCTCTGAAAGGTGGGTTTGGTCATCCATTCATGGGTTATCATCCATTGCCGTGTTGCCATTTTAGCCATTGCCATCCTCCTGGTCTTTTGATTTGAAAAGTAATCTGGCGGTTTCTGCCTGAGTACTCAGAGACCGCATGTGTGAGGCGGTGCGTTCCTCAATGGGAGCCTGGTTGGAAGGAGCGTTGCCTATCATACCGTCAATATAATAAATCGCCGGCTCAGTTTTGTATTCGGGATGCAGTTGGAACCCATTTTTGCTGGGAATTAAGCTGGAAATCTGGCTGCCGGGATCATCCAGATCGCCAAAAGTCAGAGCCCGGGCCTGGCAGGTATTTACGCAGGCGGGAGTAGCAGCCCGGTCTTGACCCGGAGTAAGCCCTTTAGCCAGACCAGCATCAATGCGTTCCATGCAAAAGTTGCATTTGCTGGTAGTCCCTGTAACGTGCGGATAGAGCTTTTTGCCGGCTTTTTCAAAACGGGTCCTCTCAAATCCGGGGAAAAATCCGGGGTCCTTATCTTTGGAAAAGAAGGTGCGGTTCTGATACGGGCAAGCCACCACACAATAACGGCAACCAACACAAAGGTTGTTATCAATATATACAATGCCATCTTCACGCCTCCTGGTGGCCGCGGCGGGACACACGTCAATGCACGGAGCCTCTTTGCACTGATTGCAGCGTACCGGCAGAGTGGTGACTTCTTGCCCCGGCTCGCCCGTTTCCCAGGCGATTAATCTGGGCCAGGTGATTCCCAGCGGCAAAAAATGCTCTATCCGGCAGGCGGTTACACACGCATGACAGCGGGTGCACTTGACCAGATTGATCACCATTCCCCAGCGCAAGATCGTGTCCTCCAATAAAAATAAAGCTAACTAGTGATTTTAGTCTCTTAGTGATAGTAATCACAATGTGACTTTTGTCACATTGTTTATAGATTAGCATGATTGTTTTTTTTAGTCAATACCCAAAATCAGTAAACATTAACATAGAAACAACCGGTCACAGGCTTTATTACGGGAATCCCTTATTATATGTATTAAAAAGTGCTGAAAATTCAGAGTAATTTGAAATTATTTTCTGAAAACCCAGAATCCTGATAGCTTGACAGGTTTCTGCCGCAACTCTAGAATTAATCCAATTAGTCGGATATGAAGAACTTAAACGAAAGATGAAGCTGTAAAGGGAGCGAAGTATGGCTAAAAAATTGTCTAAAAAGACCGGAGCAACCAAAAAAGGGAATTCCCGGACTGTTGCCGCGCAGCATCCTCTGGAACTACCATCAATAACTTTCTATTCTTCTGAAAAGGTAGTAGAAGCACGCCGCCCGCCGGAATATCCGCAAAAATACGAAATGCGCAAATGGACATATCACGTTCCGCTGGAACCGATCCGGGATGAAGAGATCAAAGAGAACTTTACAGCAGATGTGATAGTGGTAGGAGCCGGAACGTCAGGCAAAGCGGCGGCCTTGACCGCCGCTGAACGGGGCGCCAGTGTGATTCAACTGGACCGTCACACCACCTTTCGTTGGAGCGGTGGACAGATAGGCGCCATCGGCAGCCGGGTTCAGAAAAAAGCCGGCGTGAAAGTGAATGTGGATGACATTTGCCTGAATTTGATGCGTTGGGGCGCTAACTACCCTGACCAGAGGTTTTACCGTTTGTGGGCTGAAAAGAGCGGAGCGGTAATGGACTGGGTAATGGATATGACTGATCCGGAGGGCATTGAAACGTTACTGTATCAATGGCCGCGGCCGGCCGGATTTGATGCGAAAAAGGAATATTATCCGGATTTCCCGGTGGCTCATTTCCAGACTGAGGGCGTGTACCGCGGCCTGGACCACAGCCTGGCCCTCAAGCAACTGGAAAAACAGGCTTTGAAGCGGGGGGTGGACATCCGTTATGAAACACGGGCCATGCAACTGGTCAGGCAACCCAACGGGCGGGTCAGTAGTGTGATCGCATTGAACAAGGCCGGCAAATACGTCAAGTTCAACGCCCGCAAGGCGATAGTGATGTGCACTGGTGACTACGGCAATAATCCCTGGATGATGCGCCAGTATTGCCCGCATGGCGCGGAGATTGCCCTGGAACGTAATATTTACATGGTGCGCAATGAAGATCTGAGAGTGGCTCCTGAACCCCTGGACACTGGGGATGGACACCAGATGGTGATGCGCATCGGCGGGGTGATGCAAGCTTCACCTCACGCTCCAATGGCCCATGCCAATGGAGGTCCGGTGGGCAATGCCCCTTATTTGAGGGTCAATGCCGGGGGCGAACGTTATGAGAATGAAGATGTGACGGCGCAGAGCATCGCTAATTCCATGTCTCTGCAGCCAGGCGGCAAAGCCTGGCAGATTTTTGACAGTAAATATCCCGGTGAACTGGCTGGTATGGGCGTAGGACTGGGGCGTTTTCTTGAGATTAGTCCGATGGTGCGCGCCAATATGGAACAGGCCATTGAAGCTGGTACACTGGAAGAATTAGCCATCAAACTGGGATTACCGGTCAAAGCTTTCATGGCCACAGTGGCCAGACACAACGAACTAGCCGAAATGGGCCATGACCCGGATTTTGGCAAGATGCCGGAACGCATCACCAGGCTGAATAAACCGCCCTATTTTGCCGGACCCGCGCGCCGCGATTTTCTGGTGGTGCTGGGCGGATTGAACACCAATCTTAAATTCCAGCCTCTGGATGCGGATAGAAAAATTATTCCCGGTTTATATCTGGCGGGCAATATGGTGGGCAACCGCTTTGCGGTTGATTATCCGGTAATGTGTGCAGGACTTAGTCACGGCCTGGCTTATGTAAGCGGACGATTGTGCGGACAATATGCGGCTGAAGAGACAATTTAGGAAACAGAGGATAAAACAATGACCTTAAAATACAGTGATTGTATCATTACAGATGCTATGGTGCAGCCGGCGGAGATTGAGAAAAAATATCAGATTCAGAGCCAGCAGAACCATTCTACACTGGAATCAACGCATCTTTTGACTGTGGATGGAAAGAGAGTTAAAGATTTCTTTTTTGTAGACTGCAGTTGGCTCTGGAAGGGATCTTCACAGGGCTCCTGCGGAGAAAGCCATGCGCATGATTTTGGTGAAGTGATCGGCTTCGTCGGTTCCAGCCGGGAAGACCCTCACGACCTGGGCGGAGAAATCAAATTGCGGATAGATGATGATGAACTAACGATTACTAAAAGCTGTTTGATCTTTGTACCGGCAGGCCTGCGCCACGGCCCGGTAATGAGTATGCGGATTGACAGGCCGGTCTTTTTTGTGACCATTGCATTGGTGGACAAATACAGCCGGATGAATGCGTCAGAAAATCATCGTAGCAAGGGAGCAGCGGGAAAATTTGCGATTGTATATGATACTAAAACCCGGTTTACCGTAGCGGCTTCGGGAGGTGATCTCCCCCCTCCCATCCCGCGTGACCCATCTTTGCGCAGCACCCGGCTGCTGCATCTGGAGGATGACATTGTCAAAGGCTCCTTTTATGTTGATTTCGTCTGGATATGGGAGGGTAATGGCGGAGCGCCGGCGACCGAACATCATCACGATTGGGTAGAATTAATCGCGATGGTAGGAGCGGATCAAGAAAATCCGCATGACATGGGAGGTACCATGAGCATTGTGCTCGGAGATGAAACGCACTATATGACCAGGAATAGCCTGGTATGCATTCCCAGGGGGTTAAAGCACTGTCCCTGGAAATTCATCGGGATCAAAAAACCGACACTGGTTTTCACGGCCGGGCCTTCCGGCATGTACAGCGGTTCGCATAAAAAACAGTAGTAACACCAGGAAAAAGTGGAGTGACCTGAACTTCCGGTTAGTTTGCAAAAAGGCAGCCCGGGGTTTGTTTGAGGTTGCCTCCGGGCTTTCATGTTCAGCGTTTTTTAAAAGCCCCAAACCAGGCACCGGCATCAGGTATAATCTCGCATTTCCTCTTTTTTCTGGCGTATTTCACGCGGCGTTAATTTCTTTTTGGGAACGTTAACACTGGATTTGACATTCGAATTACAGCCGCCTCCGGCGGAATTACGGTTAATGCCTCACCCCATTTTAAAGCTCCCTGTTAATTCTCTCTGACTTCTGCGCTGTTTATATTTTACCATTATTCGCCACTTCCGGTTGATAACCTGAAAATGTATTATTATAACAGTGTAACCGGACTATGAGGAGGGCATGATGACAACAGAATTGAAACTGGCAGTGAATGATGTCCAGATTAAAACGGATTACTTTGTCAAAGAATTCACGGAGCACACCGTCACCGGCATGATGGGCGGGCTGCGGGATACCGGGGAAGTCAAAGAACTTGATCTGGTTATAGCTGATGCAATGGTAAGCATAGTGATAAACGGGCGTGCCGTTCCGGTCAATGAATTTGCCACAAAAATAATTATTACCACTATCGAAGGATTATTGAAACCTTTGAAGGGCGTCACTTTTCCGATCAAAAAGGTCGGACTTCACATCAAAAAATAACTAGACCGAGGGCAGGTTCAACACTCCTATCATTGTAAGCCCTTTAATCACCATATTCACCGCGATGGCAGCCAGCAGCAGACTGGCCACTTTGGAAACTGCCCGGATGCCCCCTTTTCCCAGGATTTTCATAAAGAAAGAACTGGATGAAAAAATGGCCCACACCAGGAAGATGTTCAAAGCGAAGGAAATGATCACCCAGTAAAGCGGAAACTGGGTGGAGAGCAAAAGCAAAGTGGCGATGGTGGCCGGACCCACTGTCAGGGGTGTACCTATGGGCACTACCGCCACCATTTCTTCCTTATCCGCTTCTACTGTGCGGCCGGAGACCATGAAATTAATGGCCAGCACCATCAGGATAATTCCGCCGCCGATGGCAAATGAGCCAACCGAAATGCCCATCAAATTCAGTATGATTTTGCCTAAAAACAAAAAAGCAAAACCGACGATGGCCGCGGTAATAGTCGCGCTGACTATCATCTTCCGGCGTTCTTTAGGCGTACAGCCGTCGCTTAAAGAAATCACAAAAGGCAGATTGCCAATGGCGTCCAGCACGATGAAGAGCGGCACGAAGGTCAATAAAAATGATTGCCAGAAAGAGTACGGTTCCATCTTTACATTCTAGCACTCCTGCCGGTCAAGGGCGTATAACTGTTGAACCAGCAGCGCTATTTTTTCTTTTCTTCCACCAGTTCTATCAAAACTTTGTCCGGTGTCCAGAAAAAGGCGATGGTGGTAGTGGGAGAGATTTGCACCGGCTCTCCCCGGAAAGTGCAGCCGGCCGCTTTTAATTCACTGATAGAAGCTGTTATATTGTCAGTGCTCAGTCCGAAATGTTCCAGTCCGGTCCCACCCGGGGTGGCTCGTGGTGGGCTGATGATTATCAAGGTGTCTTTGATTTTAAGTCTGACAGCTTTAGCTCCGGCCGGCATGGTCATCACACCCACTTGTCTGGCTCCCAGGTGTTTAACGTAGAAATCAGCGGTTTTGATGGGGTCCTCGCTGATCAGGTGGACATGTTCAAAATCATAATCTGGCATGGTGGTTCACTCCTTACACAAAATCTGTACTCTTCCAATCTCAATACGGGGTTCTACAGAAACCGGAAAACCCCCTGTGAAAAGCCTTATTTAAAACAACCGGTGCCCAAAAAAAGAGAAGCCCCCGTTGCGCAGGCCTCCCGCCAGTGAAAATATTGTTAATCCCGGTAATACGCAGACTCAATCGGACGTTGATCCTGAATTTAACTTGACTTTCATATTAGCTGGTCATAAGACACAATGCAAGAGGCATACAGCCGCATATCTCCTGCATTTTGGCCGGCTGTACCAGGCTTCCACAGGCGGGAAGCCTGTGCCACAGAGCCTCCTGCGAACCGGTTATTTTCAGATAAACCAACTTTTATACTGCTTGACAAGAATTCATTATTCAGCAAGCAATAGCCCGGCTTTTCTGCTGAAATTTCACCATAAGCAAAACGAAAACAAGATTAAGATCAGGAACGAATAAAAAACCGTTGTTGAAAAAAACTCTTGACAACGGTTTATTTTTGGGGTAAAATCAGATCAGTAAATAATAATATATGGTGATCAGATGAACGATATTGAAGCCAGTCGGCTAAGACTGCAAGCCTCGCGACTGATAAATGAAAGACAGATCCTGGAGAATACCCTATTGGAACATCAGCGCTTTTTACGCGGCTCATTGCTGGAGAGACCCAAGTTCTGTGGTAAGCCTGGTTGTAAATGTACCAAAGGGCAACCTCATCCTCCGGGTCTCTGTCTTAGTCGTTTAGTAGAGGGCACAGTACGGCAGGTGTTTATCCGGGCGAGCGACCATGAGCGAGCCCGGAAAGAGGCTTTGGCTTATAAGAAATACCGCCAGTCTTTGCGCCGCTGGCGGGCAATCGAGAAGGAACTCAACCATACCTGGGAAGACCTGGACGCCGCCCAGGAGGAGGTTTATCCCTTTGAGTAAAATGACGACGCGACGCTGGGGAGCCTATACCCGTAATCAAGAAGCGGTAGCGGAAGCCATTGCCCGCAAGGAGTATACTGACATGACTCCTACTGGAGCGGAAGTGGTAGATGAGTTTTTTGCCTTGATGGATCAGAGCGGTGTCCTGAAACGACTGGAGGTGGAAGGACAATATCAAAGACGGCTGATTCCGGTAGTCCAGCTGATAGTCACCTACTGTGCCAGGATAATCATGGGACTCAGTTCCCAGAATCAGATGCCGACCCATCTTTTTCGGGATGCCGGATTATTACGGCGAATTGGTTATACTGCCAAACAGATTGATGAGGGCTTCAGCCAACGTGGTAAGGGGAATACTCATCCTATCCATAAGAATACTGTGGCAGATGCCCTGGAACGGCTAACGGAAGAAGAATCGCAGGGTATTTTTGAGGGTAGTGTTAAGGATCTGCTAAAAGCCAAACTGGTAGAGGATACCATATTCAGTATGGATGGCATGGAGATGGCAGTCACCGCCAAATATCCGGGTGCTGGAAAACTCACGATACAGCAGGAAGTAACCGATAAATGGGGTAAAACCAAGAAGGCCGCTTACAATCGCTATGGTTATCTACTGCTTTCACTGCGTGGGGTTGACTCCAACACGGTTGCTGCCGCCCAGGTGGATAAAATTGGTAAATCAGAGCATGACTGGGTTTTGCCATTGGTGAAGTCAGCTCAGTTGGCAGGAATCCGAATAAAAATATTGTTGGTGGATGGTGCGTATTGTGTTGGAGATGTATTGTGGCGGTTAAAGTATCAGCAAAAAGTAGACTTTATTGTCCCGGCGGACAGCAACATGTGCATTACAGCCGATGCCCGTGGTCTGGCTAAACTGAAAGAAGGCGTAGTGGTGGGCGAGAATAAAGCGATAAGGGCGGTGGGTATTAAGGGATTGAGCAGTTATAACGCTTATCAGCCGCCGCCAGAGGATATTCCCCGGCGTGGACCGAAACCAACTGTGAATGCAGTTGTGGTGACTCGTTGGAAAGGAAAAACGGTACTGGAAACCGAACAGGTAGTTTTAATTACCAGCCTGCCCGTAGATGACCCTCTCTGGATAGTGAACCTTTATCGTAAAAGAGCGGAGATGGAGAACAAATTGCACCGGGAACTCAAACAGGGCTGGAACATTGAAAAATTTCCCAGCAAACAACATCAGGCTTGTCTGGCCCATATTTACCTGACTTTGACTCTTTTCAACGTGGCTTGTGCATATAAGACCGAACGGGGCCAGGATCTAGCCACTCTGGGTATCCGTAGATTACGCGCCGAACACTTAGGTGGGGCCGCCTGGGTCTTGATAGTCTACACCGAACATGAATATGGTATCTTCGATATCGAAGAATTCGCTCATTTATCCGGTAACCCACCCAAGAAATGGCATCGTTTTACACCTTGAAAAAATCCTTACCTGGGAGTAGTGTTCCCTTTGGGGGCAAGGGTAAACCTATCCTTGTCTGAAAACACTGGTTAAGACCTTCTTCAAATATTTGCCTTCCTAATCTTTCTGTTATCTATCGTAACGACGACTCTCCCGCAAAAATCGGTCCCACTAGTTTTGCGTGTCTAATAAAAACAGTGAACATATCTCATCTTATAGTGAAACCTCAGTGTCTTCGGGTTTGGTTTTTCATCTTCCGGGAAACCATATATAATGAAACTATTCTTGTTTTATTCTCAAACATCCAGGATCAGATGAAACGGCACGAAGATAACTCTACGGATATAAAAACCCAATCAGCCTTAGTGAACGCACTGCTGACTCAATTCTTGCAAACTCATTCGCGTAAGGATTTTCTGGAGAATTGCCTGCAATATATCAAAAACTGGGCGCAGATTTCCTGTGCCGGGATCCGGGTGCTGGATGCTCAGGGCAATATACCATATCAGGCCGTCAGTGGTTTTTCAGCTGAGTTAGTAGAATCTGAAAACTGGCTTTCCACACATCATGACCAATGTGCCTGTGTGCGTGTGGTGCAGGGGAAAATTGAGCCTCAGGATGCCTCTCAAATTACCTCTGGCGGTTCCTTCTGCTGTAATAACACACAATCTTATCACGCCTCTTTGACCGGGTCTGAAAAAGCCCGTTTCAGGGGAGTGTGTATTGTTAATGGCTATTCCAGCGTGGCGGTTATTCCTATCAGCTACCGGCAAAATATCCTGGGCGCCCTGCATTTGGTTGACATTCGTGAAGGGGCTTTCACTCCGGCCAAGATAAAATTTCTTGAGACTTCCGTGGCTTCAGTGATCGGAGAAGGAATCTACCGTTATAATGTCGAAGACCGGCTTGAACGCAACCTGGAGACTCAGACTGTGCTGACCAGCCTGCTGAAAGACTCTTTGGAAGATCTTACCCTGGATAATATTTTGAATCTGACGTTGAATTTAATTCACACCCACAAACCTTTTGCACGAAGGATTAGGAGCGCGATTTATTTGAGTGAAAGCGATCCGGATAAAATGCTGCTAAGGGTCTCACTCAATGATAGCCAGGAAGCTTTGGCTCATTGCGCGCAGATTCAACCGGGTGATTGCGCCTGCGGAAAGGCCGCAGAACGAGATGTTATCGTGTTTTCTGCCGGTGACACAGATTGTAAAAGTGGGGAGAGACACTACTCCGTCCCCATTCAGTATCAGAAAAATACCATCGGCGTGATTTGTGTTTATCTGGCTGACGACCACCGGCGGGATGAGAGCGAGGAGCAGTTTTTGAACGCCGTCGCCAACACTTTGGCAGGCATTGTCTGGAGAAAGCGTTCAGAGAGCATGCTGCGCTCTTTGTCTTTACGCATGGTGAATGTTCAGGAAGAAGAACGGCGCGCTATTGCTTTGGAATTGCATGATCAGATCGGACAGATGTTGACAGGACTAAAGTTAATGATCGGGCGATCTCTGCGCTCATCTGAAAAAACACGTCTGGAAGTTTTAGCTGAAGCTCAAAAGGTTGTTACCGAATTGATCGGTAACGTGCGCGAAATGTCCTTGAATCTGAGACCTTCGATGTTGGACGATTTGGGTTTGCTGCCGGCTTTGATATGGCATTTTCAGCGCTGTAAAAATCAGTCCAATCTGAGTGTTGATTTTAGACATTCAGGGTTAGAGGTCCATGTTTCCAAGGATCTGGCAATTGCCGCCTACCGCATCGTGCAGGAAGCTTTAACCAATGTCATACGTTATGCCGGAGTCAATGAAGTCCTGGTGGAGATATGGATTGATCAGAGCTGGCTGTATATCCGTATTGAGGACAAAGGTAAAGGTTTTAGAATACAAACAATAACCCCCGGTTCTTCCATCGGTTTACAAAGTATGCGCGAAAGAGCGGTATTATTGGGCGGCACTCTCACCGTAGACTCTCTTCCAGGCCAGGGAACGGTCATTTTTGCGCAACTCCCATTAAACAGTCCGGCGGAAAATGTCACAATACCCGCTAGCTAGGCCGGTTCGTTGACTAACCGGATGGAGAATTATTTATGAAAATTAACCAATTATCACCGGATTATGTTAGTTGGATCGTTAAAACTGCTCTGGATGAAGATACCGGCATGGGAGATATCACCAGCGAAAAGCTGATACCTGCTGACTTGCAGGGCCGGGCTTACATGCTGGTTAAAGAAGACGGTGTGATTGCCGGAACGGGAGTGGTGGAAGCAGTTTTTCACCAGGTGGATCCGCTGGTTAAGGTGGTTATTCAGATTCAGGACAGCACGCCTGTAAAAATTGGAGATGTTCCCCTATTGGTAGCCGGCAATGTCCGCAGTATTTTAAAAGCTGAAAGGGTGGCCTTGAATTTTTTCCAGCGGATGTGCGGTATTGCCTCCATGACCGCTCAGTATATTGCTCAGGTCAGAGATTTAAAGGTAGATATTGCTGACACGCGCAAGACTACTCCAATGCTGAGGCTATTGGAAAAATACTCCGTAAAAATGGGCGGCGGGCGTAATCACCGCATGAATCTGGGGGATGCCATTCTGATTAAGGATAATCATATTGCGGCGCTGCGGGCGCTGGGTATGAATTACAAGGAAATAGTTAGTCAAGCCCGGTTAAATACGCCTGATAGTATCAAAGTTGAGTCGGAAGCGCGTACTATCCAGGAAGCTATTGATGCGGTAGAAGCCGGTGTGGATATTATAATGCTGGATAATATGACCATAGCGGAGATGCGCCGGGCAGTGGAAATGATTGCCGGACGGGTTGAAATTGAAGCTTCGGGGGGCATTAATATCAGCAATGTCCGGGCAGTGGCTGAAACAGGGGTTGATTTTATTTCCATAGGGGCCTTGACCCATTCGTTTAAAGCCATGGATATCAGTTTGGAATTAGAGCCGCAAACTTTTAAAATCTTTTAAGAACAACCTTAAAGGATTTAAAACGCGCATCTTGAATCAACCGATCCGAAAGACGCCTGAATATCCAGGTTGGGTAAATGTCTCAATTTTGATGAATTGTCCAATAAATCTAGACTATCCTTTTTTGCACCATCTTCCAGCTTTCCGTAATCAGAAAACTCTCATCAACATTATTCACCATCCGGATGAACCTCAAAAACGGCAGTGAGAAAGTAAGCACGTCTTTGGGAACAAAGGGCCGGGCTGAAGGGTCAAACATACCGAAAACCGCTTTCGGATGGGGCGAAACAATTTCAAGATAGGGGTAGGTTATGATACCAGCACACCCTGATGTCATGGGAGCAATTACGCCTGCGGTTACAGCCTCGTCAAAATTGAAAAGGGTGAATAACCCGGATAATACATCGCTCAGAGCAAAGAAAATTACCACTTCCGGTTCATCTTCCTCCTCCAGTATGTCCCATCTTTTAAAAGTGATAAAAGGAGACGGCGCTTTAAACTGAGGCCACTCCCGGTTTATTTCCTTGACCAGTTCAGGAGATTTTTTATAACGTTCTCCCTCCAACTTGCCGGGGATACCGCAGGAGAGAAAATACTCAAAATTGGGGCTGATGGTCTGGGTAAATCCCAGATATTTTTGGCCCCCAAAACAACCCCCTGAATCAGCATTGAGTGTTAAAGAACGTCCGTTTCTGACTTCGGACAGCGCCTCGATCAGGCATCTGGCCCCTGATCCGGGCTTAACCGCCTGGTTATTCACATCCGTTTGATGATAGAAAAAAGTAACCGGCAGTTCAGAGTGGTTAAAATACTTTTTCCAGACTGAAATGAATTGGTTTTTAATGGCCAT
>DAOUAU010000107.1:0-8558 GCA_034433195.1 Dehalococcoidales bacterium | reverse complement strand
AGCATTCTGGGTGTTGAGGAATTAAGTGAAGAAGATAAACAGATTGTAGCCCGCGCCCGCAAAATCCAGCGCTTCTTGACGCAACCGATGTTTGTCAGCGAGGTATTCACCGGACGTCCCGGTAAGTATGTCTCCACTAAAGAAACAGTGCGCGGCTTCAAAGAGATTCTGGAAGGTAAACATGATACTCTGCCTGAACAGGCCTTCTTTATGGTCGGCAGTATTGACGAAGCAGTGGAAGCAGCGAATAAATTGCAACAATAATGAAGACAAAATATGACAACTAAACTGGACATCGTAAGCGTAGAAAGAATAGTATTTTCCGGGGATGTGGATATCGTTATCGCACCCGGACGGGAAGGCCAATTGGGTATTCTGCCCGGTCATGCACCTTTGATGACCACCCTGAACGCTGGAGAACTAATCGCACGCCAAGGCGGCGAAGAGTTTATTTTGGCTATCAGCGGAGGCTTTCTGGAAGTCCTGCCGGACCGGGTTATTGTATTGGCGGACGCGGCGGAAAGGGCTGAGGAAATCGATATGGCAAGAGCTGAAGCGGCCCGCAAACGTGCTCAGGAACAACTGGCTCATCCGGTATCAAGATCAGAAGCGGCCATTGCGGAAGCCGCTTTGCGCCGGGCCATCGCCCGCATTGAAGTCGCCGATCGTCGGCGAAAACGTAAAAAATTATGATGCCTGAAGATCAATAAAATTAAAAGCCCCGGTTTTTACCCGGGGTTTTTGATTCTTCGGGTAATTCTGAGGCTATTATTAAAACATCCAATTCCGGATCTCAGCCTGTCAACCCCCTGACATCAGCTGGAATATTCAGACCGTTTGCTTACCTCTCTACCCAAAAATAAAGAGCCGGATAAATCACATCAAGATAATCCAGCTCTTGTTTATTGGTTAGCTAGTTGAAATATTCTCAACCACTAATTAAATATTAGAGAATCTGAAGGGTAGAGCGCGTTCACAGTTTAGCCGCTTTAACCCTCAATAAAGTCCGCATCGCCTCTACAATGCGGCCCTGTTTGCCGATTACACGACCTTTGTCTTCATCTGCGACCTGCAATTTGAATGTAATACCTGCCTCGGAGGTTTCTTCTGTGATAACTACCTTGTCTGGAGCATCTACGATGGATTTGACGATGAATTCAAGTAGCTCTCTCATTACATCTCCTTGTTGGCTTTAAACTTGTCCCAAATTCCCGTCTTATTTAATAATCTGGCCACAGTTGCCGTGGGTTGAGCACCCTGTTTAAGCCAATCTAAAGCTGATTTTTCGTCAATCACTATTTCTTCCGGTTGCGTACGAGGATTATAATGTCCGATAGTTGTGAGAAATTTGCCATCTCTTGAATATCTCGAGTCAGCAATGACTAATCTGTAGCTCGGTTGTTTTGTAGCGCCAATTCTTCGAAGTTTAATTTTTACCATCTTTCCTTATTTCCTTTAGATTTACACAGAATATTTACGTATAGCTAATTATGCAATATGGTATGCCGCTATGTCAACCTGATAAGCGGAAAAATACCCCCGTTCACCACAATATTTAACAAACGCTGCTCAGTTATAATTATATAATTTATCAGAGATTTGTGGGTTTCAAACCTGATGAATAACTCCATTCATAATTCAGAGCGCGTTTAAAATGAAGTGAATAACCAGTGGTAAACCAAACAAGGTATCATTCAATACCAGCTTGATCAGCTTTCGTCTAACCATAAAGTGTTCTCACTATCGAAGATTATGTTAAATATGTATTAACCATTTTAACCGGTAGCGGAGTATTTCTTTTTTTGCCAATATGCCAACGAAACGTGCCCGACAATTGTTCAGTTGGTTAGTTACTCTATATAATTGGGGAGTATGATATTTGAAAGTTTGCATGAATGGAATTTGAATAATGATCAGGCTGTAAACTGGCAGAGAAGGCTGGCCAGGCAGGTAGTTACCGAAGGTGTTTTGAATGATGTAACTCACATTGCGGGTTTTGATGTATCCGTACATCGGAACAATGAGGCTATTGCCGCTGCGGTTATTTTATCCTACCCCGAACTTACAGTGGTGGAAACAGCCCGGGTGCGAGGTAAAATCAGTTTCCCCTATATCCCCGGTTTGCTGTCATTCAGGGAAACCCCTTTAGTGTTACAGGCCTGTGAAAAAATTAAAACCTCTCCGGACCTGATAATAGTAGATGGACAGGGCATTGCCCATCCGCGCCAATTCGGTCTGGCCGCACACATTGGTTTATGGTTGGATATTCCCACCATCGGATGTGCCAAATCACATCTTTTTGGGCGTTACACCGCACCACCCGATACTGCCGGTTCGTATAGCTGCCTTGCCAATCCGGCCGATGGACTGATTCTGGGAGCTGCGGTGCGTACCAAAACAGGCATCAAACCGGTGTTTGTTTCGGTAGGACACAAAATAGCTCTTTCATCTGCCATTGAATGGGTGTTACAATGTTGTCATGGCTACCGTTTGCCCGAACCAACCCGGCAAGCCCATTTGGCCAGCCGGGAGAAAAGTATCCAGAAAATAATACACAAGGAATAATCCAAAAACATGCAAGAGTTGAAAGGCAAAATTGAAGATTTAAAGGCTAGAGTGTCATTAGCACTGGTGCGACTTTGATATACCTGAAAAAGAAAAGGAAATCACCGATTTAGAAAAACAATCCACCGCGGCAGACCTGTGGCAAGACCAGCAAAAAGCCCAGGGTATCATGCGGCAACTGGCGGAACGCCGCAAAACAGTTGACAAGTGGCGCGGAATTGAAAAGCGTTTGGCTGATATTACTGAATTGTTATCACTGGCCGAGGCCGACAAAGATGTTGATATGGTGGCTGAAATTCAATCCGAAATAGAAGAATCCGCGCAACAACTGGATGCGCTGGAGTTTGAATTGAATTTCAACGGACCTTATGACAGCCGGAGTGTCATCATCTCAATATATTCCGGCGCCGGTGGGACCGAATCTCAAGATTGGGCTGAAATGCTGCTCAGAATGTATTTACGGTGGGCAGAGCGCCGCGGATATCAAGCTGAGGTTTTGGACACTTCCCCAGGTGAAGAAGCCGGTATCAAAAGCGTTGTATTTGAGGTCAGAGGAGATTATGCCTTCGGTAATTTAAGATCGGAACACGGCGTTCACAGACTGGTGCGCCTGTCACCTTTCGATGCCGATCATGCCCGGCACACCTCATTCGCCATGGTGGAGGTTGTTCCTGAAGCTGAAACTAACGTGGATGTGATTATCAGCCCTGAAGATGTTAAAGTGGAGGCCTTCCGTTCAAGCGGGCCGGGGGGGCAGCATATGCAAAAAAGCAGCACGGCAGTTAGAATTACTCACATCCCTTCAGGAATTGTGGTATCCAGCCAGAGTGAACGTTCACAATTGCAGAATAAAAATATTGCTTTTAAAATATTGGAAGCCAGGTTATTTGAAAAAGAACTGTCTCGCCGGGCGGAAGAAAAAGCCAAATTGAAAGGCAAACGAATTGAAGCCGGTTGGGGCAACCAGATACGCAGTTATGTCCTTCATCCCTACAAACTGGTGAAAGACCACCGCACTGATTTTCAAACCAGTAATCCGGATGCCGTTCTGGCTGGTGAACTGGACAGTTTGATGAACGCTTACCTCCGCTCAGGCACAGGAAGAGAAGATGAGTAGAAAGATAGCCGCTGTCATAGTTTTAATCTGCCTGATTACCAGCCTGATATCACCGGTTTTCAGCCCGCTTTCAGCCGCTGAGGGTGGAGCGATCAGTATCAATAATTCTGCTGTAACCTTAAAATTTCCTCTTGCAATGTCGTTTTCAGCTCAAATTACCAGCAGCGTCAATATTACCGATATAAGACTGCGTTACCGGATCAATCAGATGAGTTTTGCCGATGTTATTGCCGAGGGGTTTGTGGAATTTCAGTCCGCCACTAAAGTATCCGCTAAATATGATTTGGACATGCGCCGTTTTGGCGGGTTTCCTCCCGGAACCACCATGCAATACTGGTGGGCGGTGAAAGACGCTAATCGGGCTTTTGAGGAAAGCGCTGCGCTGACTTACCGCATTAATGATAATCGTTATACCTGGAAAAGTATTTCAAAAGGCATTATCAACCTGTACTGGTATCAAGGTGACAATTCATTTGCCCAGGCTTTGATGGATACCGCTCAGAGTTCGATTGCCAAATTGACTCAGGATACCGGCGCCAGACCTGACAAAAGCATTGATATTTATATCTACGCCAGTTCTCAAGATTTACAGGGCTCAATGATTTATCCCAGTGAATGGACCGGCGGCGTGTCTTTCTCACGATACAATATCATTACCATTGGCATCAGTCCCTCAAATCTAAATTGGGGAAAAAGCGCCATGACCCATGAGTTGACACATAATATCATCGCTCAGGTCATCTTTAATCCATATTCTGATTTGCCGGTGTGGCTGAATGAAGGATTAGCCATGTATAATCAGGGGCCTTTGACTGCGCAATTCACTGCGCCTCTGATCAATGCCTGCCGTAATGATACACTGCTATCGGTTAAAATGATTTCCAGCCCGTTTTCAGCTTACGCTGAAAAAGCCAATCTGGCCTACGCAGAGAGTTACACTCTGGTTGATTTCCTGATTCAAAATTATGGTGCGCAAAAAATATCAGAACTGCTTCAAGCTTTTAAAGCCGGTAATACACATGATGATGCTTTCATAAAGGTACTGGGTTTTGACCTGGATGGTCTCAATCAACGATGGCAGCCCTGGGTAAAATCCGCCTATGGCAAGTAAGAAAAAATTCAATTCAGAAAATGGGTATTCCGTGACCATGCGGGAACGGCCTCTTAAAGATCGTCCCCGTGAACGGCTGCAATATTTCGGTCCTGAAAGTTTATCAATTCAAGAATTACTGGCCATCGTCATTGCTTCGGGCACACGTGGCGCCAACGCCGCTGATATTGGTGACATATTATTGAAGGAATTCAGTGGTTTGGATGGGCTTGCCAGCGCCACCTTTGAGGAATTGAAAAGGATACGCGGTATTGGGTCAGCCAAAGCCAGTCAGATCAAAGCGGCCTTTGAACTGGCCAAACGCTGGGATAAAAGTGCCGGATTATTAAACAGGACTAAAATTAAAACACCAGAAGATGCTTACGAACTGCTGAAAAATAAAGCCCGCGGCAAAAAGAAAGAAATATTCTGGGCGATATTTCTGGATACCCGCAATCAGGTGATTAAAGACCCCGAAATATCCGTTGGCAGCCTGGATAGCAGCATTGTGCATCCGCGCGAACTATTTAAAGAAGCCATCTCCGCCAGCGCCTCATCAATTATTGCAGCGCATAATCATCCCTCCGGCAACCCGGAAGCATCAGTGGATGATATTCAGCTTTCAAAACGGCTGAAACAGGCCGGTGAACTGGTCGGGATTGAACTGGTGGACCATATTATTCTGGGTGAAGGAACATTTATCAGTCTCAAGAGGGAAGGGCTGCTGTGAAAAGATTAGCTTTATTATTACTGGCATTATTGCTGATTTTCAGCATTATCATCACCGGGTGTCAATTTTTTGGCGCTTCAACCAAAACTTCTTCGGCCACTAAAACGGCTTCTGCGGCATCCGGTGTTATAAAACTTTTATCCACAGATCCCACCACATTGGACCCGGCATTGGCTTCAGAGAGCACATCAGGACAATATATCATGCTGATTTATTCCGGTCTTTTAAAACTGGATGAAAAACTGGAGCCGGTGGGAGATATCGCTGAAAGCTGGAACATTACTAACGACGGACTGACTTATACCTTCAAATTACGCCGAGACGTTAAATTCCAAAATGGCCGACCGGTAACCGCCGGTGACTTTAAATATTCATGGGAGCGGGCTGTTAATCCTGCCACCGGTTCCAACGTTGCCCGCACCTATCTGGGAGACATTCTGGGAGTAGATGATGCACTGGCCGGGAAAACCACTTCAATTAAAGGGGTGACAGTTCTGGATAATTACACACTGCAGGTTAAAATTGAAGCCCCCAAATCCTATTTTTTGTATAAACTATCTTACCCCACTGCTTTCGTAGTGGATAGCAAAAGTGTCAGCCAGGGCACGGATTGGTGGCGTTCTCCCAATAATGGCACCGGGCCCTTCAAGCTATCTCAATGGAATCAACGTCAGTCTTTAACTCTGATCAGAAATGATGATTACTACGCTGAAAAACCTAAAATCTCCTCAATTCAATACAGTTTCTACAGCGGTTTGCCGATGGATTTATATGAAACGGGTAAGATCGATGTGACGGGAGTGTCCACTGATTACATTGATGCGGTGATGGACAAAACCGGTCCATTCTATAATGATTTAACGGTGTCTTCGCATCTAAGTGTTGGCTATATCGGCTTTAATTGCGCTCAACCACCTTTCGATGATCCTGTTATTCGCCAGGCTTTTAGTCTGGCCATAGATAAAGACAAAATCATTAAGCTGATATACCGTAATATGGAACGGCGGGCTGATGGTATTTTACCGCCGGGCCTGCCTGGATATAACCCAAATGTCAAAGGTCAGGCATTTGATCCCGCTAAAGCCAGGGCACTGGTAAAAGCATCCAAATACGGAAATGCGGCCTATCTGCCGTCCATTACACTGACTACATATGGTTACGGCGGAAGTGTTAGTTCACTTTTACAGGCTCTGGTATATCAGTGGCAGGAACACCTGGGAGTAACGGTCAAGATACGCCAACTGGAGACTGAACGCTATTTTTATAAAACCAAATCTGAGATTGACCAGTTATATATTTTAAACTGGATCGCTGATTATCCGCATCCACAAAATTTTTTAGATGTTCTTTTTCATTCAGAGGCCAATTATAATTATGGCAGTTACTCCAATCTCCAATTCGACCAACTTGTTCAAGCCGCCAGCCAGTCCGGAGATGAGCCAGCCGGATTTGCAATTTACCAGAAAGCGGAACAAATTTTAATAGATGACGCCGCTTGCATCCCTTTGACTTTTGGCATGAATTATACCCTGGTTAAAAGTTATGTCAATAATTATAAGACCAATGCGCTGGGCTTTGCCTTGTTACAAGATGTGTCGCTGGCAAACCGGTGAGGAATCTAAACTATTTCTGATTTCATATTGCCGTCAGGATGACAGCATAAGTTAGGCCCGCCATGGAGGTTTTCCAGAACCGGAACCACTTCAGGTGCTGAAGATAAGTTGCTGTGACTCGTTCACCAGGTGGTCCGGCTGCAGCCGCTGGTGTTTTCCGGCCGTTTTGCCGTTTTCATCGACAGCAAAAAGAGCTTCTATACATCTCCAGATAGAGCTGGAAATATAGAGAGATTATTAAATGCTGCCGGCCTTGCTGGTAACGCCGGCATAAAGCATCAGAATAACCGGCCTGCGGGTCTGACGTTATCTGACAATAACGTTTTGAACGATATCACAAAATGTCACTGGATTGTATCCATTCTGAAAACTGCCTGGACTAAAAACCTGAGTTCCGGAGGCGCTCAATATCCGGTTCTTAAAAGTGAGTCAGTATTTATGGCTCTGAAGATCTGGGACAAGTTCATCTCCTTTGGCACAGGTTTTAATATCTGTTTTAAACAATGGCGCCGGCCGTTTACTACCCCAATCTGCGCGTTTTTGATCAAAATGCATATCAACCAAACACACGTGTCACTATTCAGAATACCCGTGCTGGCAGTTTTTATTTTGCTGTGGATGGACTTTAACTATACTGGCGCTCTGATTACCCTTTCGGCTTTTTTCATTCTGGACTGGATTGACGGAGATCTATCAAGATCGTTGAAACATGAGGGTGACCTGGGAAAATTTGAAGATTTGACGGTTGATAATCTGATGGTAGTCTCCTTTCCCTTTCTTTTGATCTGGCAAAATCTGGTGCCCGGTTTATTAGGTGCGCTGTATATTTTTCTGGTTACTCAGTCATGGTGGTTTTCCGTTATCCGGCGTAACTCCGGATGGAAGTCAGATTGGTTATTCCGTTCTTTAGCCAGTCCTTTTTTACATATTTTAAGGTTCTGGGTAGTGACGATTTTGATGATCCTCTATGCCCTTTGGCGGCTTGATTGGTTTACCACCGCTTTATGGATTCTTTCCATTCTGATGGCCTTCAACGTCATCTGGGATTACTATCAAATAATCAAAAACCGGCTGTACAATCGCAAATAAATACCGGTATTCCCCTTTCAAGGCATTTTTGGACGCGAGAATTTATATATGAATGAAATTACAGCAATTGATACAGCCATTATCCTTTCGGCACTGGGCGCCCAAACACTTAAAGAAATCGGGATTCCTTTCCCGGGGGTTAGCCAGGGGGCTTTGATGTATGCCGGCTGGCAGATCGCTACCGGTAATCAATTCAGCGGTCTGGCCATCATCTTTTCCGTCTTTGCGGGCTGTTTACTCGGGGCTTCAGCAGCTTATTGGTCTGGCCGTTTTGGGGGCAACCGGATTGTGGACCGCTTCGGTAAACGCATAGGTTTCACCGCTGAAAGATTGGAGCAGATTAAAAACAAAATC
>DAOUAU010000106.1:0-4126 GCA_034433195.1 Dehalococcoidales bacterium | reverse complement strand
ATCACCCCTCAAAGTGAAGTGGTGGAACAATTGACCAGGTTCAAAGCAGACGGAGAACTGGAGGCCGAAATGGTCCCGGTGGAAGGTGAGAATTCGGCTATGAATGTGGTCACTGCCGCCAGTGTAGCCGGTGGAAGGGTCTTTACCGCCACCGCTTCCTATGGACTGCTCTTCATGTATGATGCCATGTGTCAGACTTCGGGCTTTCGCGCTCCGGTAGTGATGGTCAATGTTAACCGTGAAATACCGGGTATCCATGCGGTATCAGCTTCACAGCAGGATTTGATATCCGTCAGAGACGTTGGTTGGCTGCAAGTGATTGTAGAAGATGATCAGGAAATTGTCGATACTATCATTCAATCCTTCCGTTTGGCTGAAGATTTTGATATTCAACTGCCGCTGCAATTGAACTATGATGGATATTACGTCTCATTTTCGGCCGAAGCGGTCAAAATACCGATGCAGGCGGATGTGGATGAATACCTGTCAGTATTAAAAACACAGCCCAAGAGGATGACCCTTAAACCGGGAGTATCGCTGGGCGCCGGGTCTCACGGCATGCTGGTGGCTTATACCGAGTTGCGTTATAAGCATATGCAGGCCATGGAAAGAGCCAAAGCCAAGTTCGATCAGATTGACAAAGAGTACGGTGATTTCTTCGGGCGCTATTATGGCGGACAGATTGAAGAATACAAGTGCGATGATGCTGAAATAATTCTGGTAACCTCCGGCAGCGCTACCGGCACCGCCAAGACCGTAATCGATGCCATGAGAGAGAAAGGGGTTAAAGTAGGCCTGGTAAAAATCAGGATGTACCGTCCTTTCCCCAGAGAGAGATTGGTTAAAGTGTTAAAAAATAAAAAAGCTATCGGCGTGCTTGACCGCAGCGTATCCCTCGGTTGGAACAGCGGACCGATGCTGATAGAAATTCGCTCCCTGACCCCCCAAATCGGCAATATGCCTTTGTTGAGCTTTATTGACGGCATCGCTAACCTTGATATTACCGCCCTTAATATTGAAAGAATGATTAAAGATATCCTGGCCGCGTCCAAAGGACAACCTTATCAGGAAACCACCTGGATATCATTAGAGGAGCAGATATAGTCATGGTACAGAAAAGTGCAAAGCTACCTAAAGTATTTGATTATTATATTCAACCTGACCAGTTTGCCGGCGGCACAACTTATTGCGCCGGTTGCCCGGCCGAACTGGTGATAAGAGCTATCCCCAGAGTAATTGGTAAAGATTTGGTATTTTTGGGGACACCATGCTGCACTGCACCGGTTTTGCACGGACAGAATCTGGGCGCCTGGCATAAAGTGCCCTATTATGCCTGTGTCATGACCGGAGTGAAAGCGTCCGCCACTGGTCTGACCCGCTATTATCAGAAAGCCGGGATTGACGCTACTGTGTGTGCCTTTACCGGTGATGGCGATGCTGCCGATGTAGGTTTTCAGGACTTCAGCGGAGCGGCCGAAAGAAATGAGCGCATGATGTATGTTGTCTATGATAATGAGGGATACATGAATACCGGTAATCAGCGCTCCAGTTTGTCTCCTTTACATTCCGTCACCGCCACCACCCCGGTCGGAAAATACGAAAAGGGTAAACCGACCCGGGCTAAAAATCTGCCATTGATAATGGCCATGCATCCGTTAACTTATGTTGCCACTGCCAGCGTCAGCCATATGGAAGATTATGTTAAAAAATTGTTGAAAGCCAAAGAGGCAGCTAAACGCGGTTTTGCTTATGTGCATGTTTTCGCACCCTGCATCATCGGTTTCAGAATTGGTACCGATGCCTCTATCCAGGTCAGCCGGATGGCTGTCAGGACCAACTATTTCCCTCTATGGGAGATGGAAGATGGTAAATTCCGATTTACCAATAGCGTGGACAATCCCAGGCCGACTGCAGATTACATTAAGCTGGTAGGCAAACTATCTCACTTCAAACCGGAAGATGTGGCTGAGTTCCAAAAGAATTCTGATGATCGTTTCAAAATCATTAAAGCTTTAGTTGATTCCTGCGGAGATAAATAACAGAATCAAAAGAAATCACGGCCCGGGCCGTGATTTCTTTTGATTCTGTTATTTATCTCCGCAGGAATCAACTAAAGCTTTAATGATTTTGAAACGATCATCAGAATTCTTTTGGAACTCAGCCACATCTTCCGGTTTGAAGTGAGATAGTTTGCCTACCAGCTTAATGTAATCTGCAGTCGGCCTGGGATTGTCCACGCTATTGGTAAATCGGAATTTACCATCTTCCATCTCCCATAGAGGGAAATAGTTGGTCCTGACAGCCATCCGGCTGACCTGGATAGAGGCATCGGTACCAATTCTGAAACCGATGATGCAGGGTGCGAAAACATGCACATAAGCAAAACCGCGTTTAGCTGCCTCTTTGGCTTTCAACAATTTTTTAACATAATCTTCCATATGGCTGACGCTGGCAGTGGCAACATAAGTTAACGGATGCATGGCCATTATCAATGGCAGATTTTTAGCCCGGGTCGGTTTACCCTTTTCGTATTTTCCGACCGGGGTGGTGGCGGTGACGGAATGTAAAGGAGACAAACTGGAGCGCTGATTACCGGTATTCATGTATCCCTCATTATCATAGACAACATACATCATGCGCTCATTTCTTTCGGCCGCTCCGCTGAAGTCCTGAAAACCTACATCGGCAGCATCGCCATCACCGGTAAAGGCACACACAGTAGCGTCAATCCCGGCTTTCTGATAATAGCGGGTCAGACCAGTGGCGGACGCTTTCACTCCGGTCATGACACAGGCATAATAGGGCACTTTATGCCAGGCGCCCAGATTCTGTCCGTGCAAAACCGGTGCAGTGCAGCATGGTGTCCCCAAAAATACCAAATCTTTACCAATTACTCTGGGGATAGCTCTTATCACCAGTTCGGCCGGGCAACCGGCGCAATAAGTTGTGCCGCCGGCAAACTGGTCAGGTTGAATATAATAATCAAATACTTTAGGTAGCTTTGCACTTTTCTGTACCATGACTATATCTGCTCCTCTAATGATATCCAGGTGGTTTCCTGATAAGGTTGTCCTTTGGACGCGGCCAGGATATCTTTAATCATTCTTTCAATATTAAGGGCGGTAATATCAAGGTTAGCGATGCCGTCAATAAAGCTCAACAAAGGCATATTGCCGATTTGGGGGGTCAGGGAGCGAATTTCTATCAGCATCGGTCCGCTGTTCCAACCGAGGGATACGCTGCGGTCAAGCACGCCGATAGCTTTTTTATTTTTTAACACTTTAACCAATCTCTCTCTGGGGAAAGGACGGTACATCCTGATTTTTACCAGGCCTACTTTAACCCCTTTCTCTCTCATGGCATCGATTACGGTCTTGGCGGTGCCGGTAGCGCTGCCGGAGGTTACCAGAATTATTTCAGCATCATCGCACTTGTATTCTTCAATCTGTCCGCCATAATAGCGCCCGAAGAAATCACCGTACTCTTTGTCAATCTGATCGAACTTGGCTTTGGCTCTTTCCATGGCCTGCATATGCTTATAACGCAACTCGGTATAAGCCACCAGCATGCCGTGAGACCCGGCGCCCAGCGATACTCCCGGTTTAAGGGTCATCCTCTTGGGCTGTGTTTTTAATACTGACAGGTATTCATCCACATCCGCCTGCATCGGTATTTTGACCGCTTCGGCCGAAAATGAGACGTAATATCCATCATAGTTCAATTGCAGCGGCAGTTGAATATCAAAATCTTCAGCCAAACGGAAGGATTGAATGATAGTATCGACAATTTCCTGATCATCTTCTACAATCACTTGCAGCCAACCAACGTCTCTGACGGATATCAAATCCTGCTGTGAAGCTGATACCGCATGGATACCCGGTATTTCACGGTTAACATTGACCATCACTACCGGAGCGCGAAAGCCCGAAGTCTGACACATGGCATCATACATGAAGAGCAGTCCATAGGAAGCGGTGGCGGTAAAGACCCTTCCACCGGCTACACTGGCGGCAGTGACCACATTCATAGCCGAATTCTCACCTTCCACCGGGACCATTTCGGCCTCCAGTTCTCCGTCTGCTTTGAACCTGGTCAATTGTTCCACCACTTCACTTTGAGGGGTGAT
>DAOUAU010000105.1:0-10927 GCA_034433195.1 Dehalococcoidales bacterium | reverse complement strand
CGGACGTTCCCGTCTCTGCCGGCGCACTTCCCGCAGTTTAAGCAATTCACGCACCCGGCCTTCATTGCGCGTCCGCCGGGCGCTGATTCCGCCTCTCACCCACTGCTCTTCCCGGGCCAGCTTTTTGTCAAATTCAGCATTTTGATTTTCTTCCGCCTTATAGGCTGCCGCCCGTCTGGCTAAGAAAGTTTCATAATCACAAACCTGGTCAAACAGCTGCCCGCGGTCGATTTCCACGATGCGTTGGGCAATCTTCTGCAAAAACATGCGGTCATGTGTTACAAAAATCAGAGCGCCTTTGAATTTAATCAAAGTTTCTTCAAGGCGTTTAATAGAATCAATATCCATGTGGTTGGTGGGTTCATCCAACAGCAGAACATCCGGTTCGCCCACCAGTGCCCGCCCTAAAAGTGATTGACGCCTGAGACCGGCTGAAAGCAGATTAAAGACCCGTTCTCCATCCAGTCCCAGTTGTGAAATAATTTTCTCAACCAGTAAACGGCGTTCCCACTCTTCATCAACAGGCACTGAAAGCTGGTCGCGGTGCCGGAGCGTACCGGCGGTCAGTCCTGCGGTCACAATATCAAACACCGTGCCGGAAATTTCCCGCGGAACCATTTGTTCCAGATAAGCGCAGCGCAGGCCTTTGCGTAATGCCACATCACCGGCATCTGGTTTGATTTGACCGGCAATGATTTTCAGCAGAGTGGATTTGCCAGAACCATTGCGGCCGACCAGGCCGATTTTTTCGCCCTCTTCTACACACAGGCTGATTTCATCAAAAAGCCGGCTGCCTCCAAAGGCCATCACCACCCCGTTCAGATTCACATATGCCATGTCTGAAAAAAACTCCTGATTGTCTGATAAAGCGGTTTTTTAAGGCTCCACTTTCTTTTTATGCGCATCTGGTACCAGTTTATCCAGAGACTGCAAAAAGCGCGACCGGTCGCTCTTGCCAAAGGGGGCGGTGACTGGTGCCGGCAGACCAATATCTCGCAGAGGTGTCATCAAGCCGCGCGTGGCCAACGCCGTGCCGATGGACTTTTCGGTAAGCAGCAGGCCTTTGAGTCCCGGCACCCAGCCGCCATTCTTGATGCATCCGGCCGCCGGAGGTATGTCACCTGGCATCACAATATCGTTGTTTTAAAGGCGCTCAACCATCCAGTCATCAGCCGCCTCCAGATGACCTCCTGTTTGACCGGACAGCTATCCGCATTCACCGCAATGTTCAAGGAAATTATTTAAAAAACTGACCAGAGTATGGGCTATTTAATCTCTTTAATGCGGCCGATTTGCCCGTCCAGCAGACGTACTTTAATACCGTGAGGATGTTTGGAAGATTTGGTTAAAATATCCTTAACGATCCCCTCGGTCAGTTTGCCGCAACCCTGATCGGTTTTTAAAACAATTGCCACTCTGGCTCCGGTTTTGATGTTCGCACGCTCTGTGCCATCCATTGTCACTAATTCCCGTCTTTTTTATAATCATAACATAATACTATTCGCCAGCCGCAAAGCCGCATGAAAGCAGCTATCAGCGTTCTTTTTCCATCGTTTTGACGTAATACACCAGACTGGTAATGGCAAAGGCCGCGGCACACCAGAAGAGTACCTCAGAAAAAATTTGTAAAGCCGGGATATTGATACCCAGAATCAAAGATGCCAGTCCGGAACCCTGCAGCAACATCTTGATTTTGCCCCACACATTGGCGCCAATTTTGAGACGTCTCTTCAGCCAGCGGGCAGATAGCGGTCCAATCAATACTGTCAGCAACACTATCATCAATTCCAGAGCCAGAGTAACCGCGATAACATAAATGGATAAGCGTCCGGGCGCCAGCATCCAGAGCAGCCCCACCACCAATATTTTGTCCACCGCCGGATCCAATAATGTACCCCAGCTTCCAGTTTGCCCGCGGTATCTGGCATGCAGCCCATCCAGGATATCCGTCAACCAGGCCAGTAAAAACAACCAGAACACCCACAGGGGATGCCCGCTCTGGTATAAAAAATAAATCGGAATCAACAACAACGCGCGAAATCCGGTAATAAAATTGGCCGGCACCCAGGCTGGAATAAACCTGATATAGCCTTTCAAACACTCCAGGCCGGATAAGCACCGGGATATCCATTCCTCTTTAGCGGCGGGCGCTTTATCTTCTTGAACCATACCCCTATAATAAGTCATGTCTCTGAGAAAATGCTATCCACAGGATTCTTGATGAGCCACAGCGGTATACCGGAAATCTCAAAAATAAAGCTGAACCTTAATTGTCCCAACAGTTTGACTGCCGCCAGGATCATATTGACGGCGGTCAGCGCCGTGCTTTTGCTGCATCAGTCCGACCCGGCCCGCCGGTCCGCCGGAATAATACTGATCATCGCCTGGGGTACTGATTGGCTGGATGGGTTTTTAGCTCGCCGCTTAGGTCAGGCCACTCTCGGCGGCGCGATATTTGATTTGGTCGCCGACCGACTGTTGATGACCGGTATATCCGTCATTACAGTGGTTTTGGGATTTTGGTCAAAAACCGCCGGCATGATGCCACTGGCACCTTTCCCTTTCCTCATCCCGGTCTGGGCAGCGGATATGGCTCTGCTGACCGGGATTGGATTTTTCCTGTTCAAACGCCGCCGCCTGAATCTGGTCTTTCCGGCAGCTCCCCTGACCGCCAGACTGGCATTCCCGGTGCAGGTTTTGACTCTGGTATTAGCCATTTTGAATGTCGGGCCACACTGGATTTTGGGCGGAATGATGTATCTGACTATATTATTTACACTAATCGCATCCTGTTCTTATCTGAAAAAAGGGGGCTATGTTTTCACTGCCAGATGACAACAATATGGAAATTACAGCCGGTATTCACAAAATTGATGGTATTTTCGGGGTCAATTGTTATTTATTGCAAACACCCGGTGGATTTATATTGGTAGATACCGGTGCGCCCGGCCAGTCCCGTAAAACGCTGGATTATGTCAAACGATTGAACACAAGCCCTTCCGATATCAAGTATATCATCCTGACCCATGCTGACCTTGACCACATCGGCTGTGTTCATGAGCTTAAAGCCGCTACCGGAGCCCAGGTGGCTATTCATGCGTCCGATTTGCCCGTTCTGGAAGGCCGCCAGAGATTCAAAACTATCAATAATTTTTTGGCCCCTCTGGTCAGTTTGAGCATGAAATTATGGCATTATCAGCCTGTACAGGCGGATATCATTCTGAGTGACGGAATACAGATTGAAAGCTGGCATATCATCCACACTCCGGGACATACTTACGGCAGCATTTGTCTGTATCAGCCAGGTAAAACCATCTTGGTAGGAGATGCCCTGCGTACCAGTTTCAGGGCTAATCCGCGCGCCATCTCGCGGCGTATCTGCGTCAACCTCGATCAACGCCGCCAGTCCATGCAAAAAATCGCTGCGCTGCAGTATCAAGTACTCTTGCCGGGACATGGCGCACCCATGCTTGACCAGGCCTCAGACCGTATTAAAATCATGGTTGACCGCTTCACTCGCACCCGTGGCAAAGAAGGCAAGATACTGGGAATATATTAGTCAGCAGTGGACTTGAGTCTCTCAGTCACACAGCTGAAAATAAACTCTAAACACCTCTCAGAAAATCCAGCACCGCACGGTTGAACTGCCCGCTATTCTCTATAAACAGCAGATGCGAACCGCCCTTTATTTTAACCAGTTCTGCTTGAGTGATGTTTTTGGCAATCTCATCGGATGATGCCGGCAAAATTACTCTATCGGCGGTGCCGCCAATCACCAGCACCGGGCATTTTATCTTCGCCAACCGGTCATCACAACCATATTTCATGCAGGCATCCAGCTTGTGCCTGACGCTATTCAAGTCCGCTGACCGGTTTTTCAAGCGCGCCAGAGGCAATAAAAGCGCCCGAAAAAACCACTTGTTAAGCATTAATGCGGCCATCGGATTCAGCCTTTTTTCAAGCGGTAATGAGACTAATTGACGCAATTCGGGGGTCGGTCCGTGAATATCATCTATTCTGGAAAATGAAGTCCCCAGTATCAGTTTTTGCACCCGGTGGGGACAATTAATGGCTATTTCCTGGGCTATAAGGGACCCCATGGAAACACCCAGCAGATGGGCTCTGGCCAGACTCAGATGGTCCATTAATGCCAGGGTATCAGCAGCCATAGCTTGAATTGAATATGGTCCGGCCGGTTTGCCTGATTTTCCGGAACCCCGGTTATCAAAAGTAATTACCCTGAAATACCTTCTGAAAACCCGGGTTTGCAGGTACCACATATTGCGGCCGGAATTTAGCCCGCCGATTATTATCAGCGGTTGTCCCCGGCCCTCATCACTGTAACTGATTTTGATTCCGTTAAGCAGAGTCTCAGCCACACTTTTCCTGACCGGATTCAGATTCCTTCAAAAAGATCGGATTCGCGGCGTTTGTTTTTTACCGGAGGGTATTCGCGCATGAAGAAATCCTTATATCCAAAGAGGCGGTTGTTGATGTTATTCAGTGAATTGACAAATCCAAACAAGCCGGGTCCGCGGCCCGGTGGACGCCCTCCGCCCTGACTGGCATGACAGGCCGCCGCTTTGATGCGTGTTTCCATAGCGCTTCTGGTCAGTTTGACGTAGGCGTGAATGGGATATTCATGTTCCACCATTTTAGTCAGGTCAATATCATGATTGCGGCCAAATTTATGCACATTACGGCCAAACAAGCTCATAGTTTTAATCATCACTTTTAATAGACGGTGTGAACGCACGCCGTAATACAATTTCTGGGGCTGATAGTCCGGGCCAATATCTGTGTACTGTTTTTTTTCGACACATTCCATAAAGGCTTTCAATGTCAATTTGTGAGTGGCGATATGGTCAGGATGATTATACCCCCCGGTGGGATCATGGGTAATCACCACTTGCGGCTTTATTTCACGCATTATCTTAATCAGACGTCCGGCCGCTTCATCCAGAGGTGCGTTTATCAAAGCCGCCGGATTTTGATTGTCTGCTGATCCCTGCATACCGGAATCGCGGTAGCCCAGGTAAATCACGCCCGCCAAACCTAATACCTGTTCAGCCGCTCTCATTTCAGCGCAGCGCAGGTCATAAATGCTTTTGTACCCTTCCAGGTAATGCGGCTCGACGCTGCCGGCTTCTCCGCCGGTAGCGCAAACGTAGTAAACCTTTATTCCGTCAGCAGCATATTTAGCCAGTGTAGCGCCCATTCCAAAAGTTTCATCGTCGGGATGGGCGCCCACAAACATCAAGATTTTGGAGGAATTCATATTGTGGTAACCAACAACCTTTCCAAGATTTAGTTACTTATATATTAACTGATTTCCAGAGATATTCCTAATTACCCAGGGAACGTCCTTGTTTTGACAGCTACCGGGATAACTGCCATAATCTCAAAAACGCCTTAAAATATCACTGCAAGTCGCGGCAGTAACAAAAAATAAGGAGCGATATGAACAAAGACTTCTATGGTTTCAAATTAGGCCTTCTGGATTGTCTGGTAGTCAGCGATGGTTCTCTGGTAGTGCCTCCCCCGCCCTCTGAAATCTCCGTAACTGCTGGCGAAGTAATGAATGTCCTCTCTCTGGTCATAGATAATGGACAACAATTAATTTTGGTCGATACCGGCTGCGGTTCAAATTCCCCGGGCACTGAAACCGGCCAACTGCTGAAGAATCTGCAGGCAGCCGGAATAAGCCGTGATGATATCGATGTAGTTATCTTCACCCACGGTCATATTGACCATGCCGCCGGCGCTTTTGAGCAAAATGGAAAACCGGTCTTCCCCAAGGCTCGCTATATCACAGCAAAAAAAGAATGGCAGTGCTGGGTGGACAAAAAAGAAAGACCGGAATTGCAGATGTTGTTCGATTCCGCTCGCCAGTATTTGCTGGCTGTTCCCGATCAGTTTCATCTGGCTGAGGAAGGAGAAGAAATCATCCCCGGGATATTTCTGACCACCGCGCCCGGACACACTCCGGGCAGCGCTATTTTACATCTTGCTTCAGAAGGCAAAAAGTTGGTCTGTGTCGGTGATCTGATTCATTCCGCCACTGAATTAAGCCGCCCTGACTATTACTCTTTCCTGGATGTTGACCCCGCATTAGCTATTGTAAACCGTTCCAAAATCCTGTCCGCACTGGCCAAATCAGGGGACAAGGTTTTTGTCTGTCATTTCCCACTTCCGGGATTGGGACACTTCATACAAAAAGATGAAACTATAAGCTGGAAAGCTCTCTGTTAGGCTAACCGCGCCGCTATTGGCATTTCCCGGCTGTCAGGCCTGAAGCCCAGGCCCAGGCCAGATTGTAGCCGCCGCGCCGGCCGTTTACATCCAGTATTTCACCCGCAAAAAAGACGCCGCCGTGAATTCTGGATTCCAGCGTTACCGCATTGACCTGGTTGACATCAATTCCGCCGCTGGTGAACTCTGCTTCATTCCAGCCGCGCGTGGCACTGACCTTGAACTGCCAGTTTTTCAGAGCGCTTACCGCTGAGGTCAAATCACCCCGGTTGAAAACATCCTTCAATATCAGACTCATACGGTTAGGCAGAATGCCGATCAGCATCTCAGCCTCAGTCCAGCCTGCTTTTTGTCTTCTCCCCAGCTCGTCCTTCAACTGTGCCTTTTTCATGAAAGGCACCATATCTACCGCCACCACCACATCACTCTGGTGGTCCCGGTTTAAGGCTGTTGAAACCGCTTCACTAATATCCAGAATCACCGTCCCGGAAAGCCCGTACCGGGTGAAAAGCAATTCGCCCTCGGCCGCCGGCCCGGCTTTCCCTTCGATCATGGAGCGGACGCAAGCCGTAATTTTTTGCCCCTGCAAAGCAGCGCAAAGTTGATCTTTGACCATCAAAGGGACCGCTACCGCTACCGGTTCAATAATGGCATAGCCTAACTGGCGGACCACCTTAAAAATACCGCCGTCTGAGCCATAGGCCGGGTAAGTTTTTCCCCCGGCGGCAATGATGACCTTTTCACATTCAATCTTGCGTTATCCACCGCTGCCACAATAATGCTGTTTTTATAAAATGAAATAGAATTGCAGTTAAAATCCAGCTCAACCGGCACTGACAGCCTTTGTAGTTCCATGTCTAAAACCTTGAGAACCGAGGCCGCCTGGTTGGTCACCGGGAAAATCCGCCCTTCTTTGGAACAGGTCATCAGCCCCAATCCACGAAAATAATTCAATATCTCCTCTTTCCCCACTTGTTCAAAAATTGTTTTAACCATCTTGCGGGCCGCCGGATTATAAAAACTCTCATTCAGCTCTTCATTTAACAGATTGCAGCGGCCGTTGCCGGTGGCCAGCAGTTTTTTTCCCAGTTGCGGCATTTTTTCACAAATGACCACCGATTCCCCTCTGCGGGCGGTGCTGATAGCCGCACAAATTCCGGCCGCTCCTCCGCCAATCACCGCAGTTGTATATTTATTCATTATTTTCATCCTGTTCCATCATTCATTATCTGCCTGAAAACCGTGCTCTCATCTCAGGTTAGGCCAATTATACAATGCTGATGAGCTAGCTTCAATAAATATGACCTGTGCCAGCCATGAAACCCGAGGACCGGGTGAAATCACCGGGAAAAATGTCAGATTCGTTTTGTTGCCAGCCTGGCGTTTGATTCATCCGCTATCCTTCCAGAATACCTTGTTGACCTGATAAAAACTAAAAACCCTCTGAAAATGATTATATCCGGAGGATTCAATGAAAGCTGCAGTTTGTCACTGACTGGATGGGAGACGCCGCCACCGCATTATTAAGGCCTGACCCTGGTTAACGCATTCTCTGTCAATTTTGCCCAGGCAGCAGCGCGCTCCAATTCTCCATCTGCCAGAGGGCCTTTGATCCCTTTCACAAAAAAACCCTCCGGAGCAACCAGAAGCAGCGCGCCCTTCTTCTTCAGGGCATCCGCTATCTTGTTAGCCGCCCAGCCGAACAACCTGGGGAAGTTACCCGTCATGCGGGTATCAAAAACCCCGGCTCTAAGGCCTTTAAGTGCTGATTCAGCTAAACTATCCAGAAAAGCCTGCATCGGCTTCAAATATCTTCCGGCCTGGGTGGGTGAACCGATGAACAGGAGGTCAATCTTCTCAATATCAGCCACCACCATCTGTGAGGCGCTCTTAATCATCACCTCACCCTCAACCGCACCGGCAATTGCCCGCGCGATCCTCTCCGTATTGCCGTACATCGAATCATAGACCACCAGTATCTTCATTAAAGAGACCTCCTTCTGAGATTAATTGGCGTCAGCAGCATTTGAATTCCAGTATTACACCCAGCCCAGCCATATCAGTACTGCCGAAAGCGGCAGTAAAAACCAATACAGCGAAGGTACGGGACCCCACCAGGTTGTGTGCCACCAGATTTGTCCTTTACGGAATTTCTTCAGGCCAAAATGCGGATTGAGCAGGAACCACAGGAAGTCTTCTATCAGAACCATCCCCACGTAAAACCCCAACAGCAAACTTTCCAGCCGCCAGGTCCAGGCGGTAAAGAAAACCGGCAAGTGGACCATCATCAGCATGAATATGGTCATATAGAAATGATAGCCGGTCACCGGCCGGCCCCCGGAGAGTTTCATCAACCAGCCTTTTTCTATGCGCCATCCCGGCGCTTTAGCCGCCCAGCCGTCCTTTCCTTCAATCTGGATTTCCCATTTCGCCAGAATAAAGGCCATCAACAACATGAAAACCAGGAAGGCAATCAACATTGAATACTCCGGGATGAACTATCCCCATCAAAGGGTTAATCTGTCAGATTATCATAGCATTCCATAATTTGAGCGGCACCGCATGTCATCGATGAACGATAACATTAAGCATATTATGTTAAATCGCCAGCCCTTTGCGTTTGGTTTTAGTTTCCTTAAAACCGGCCTCCGGTTTGACCAGTACCACCACCGCCTGAGTAGCCCGTATCACCTTTTCAGCGATATTTCCCAGATCCCAGCGGCTGAAACCGGATTTACCCCGGCTTCCGATCATGATCACCTCGGCCTTCTGCTCCTCCGCGAAGCGCACTATCTCTTCAGCCGGATTCCCCGTCAGAACATCAATGGTGACTTTGAAGCCTTTCTTTTCCAGTTCACCGGCAATCTTCTCCAGATATTCAAAAGCCGTTTTGGTCATCTTCCCCATGTTCATCGGAATATCTTTAACATCAAACCGGTGGGTTGCAATCAGAGGACCGCTTTGAGTGCTGCTGACAGTAATGGAAGCGGCCCTGAAGTCCTGGTCAGGGCTTCTTTCGAATGCCCCTTTTTCAGATACCCTTCCCTGTATTTTTTCCGTCACTGAAACCAGCAGGACTTCCGGCATCTGGCTTCCGCAGCTCAATTTCTCAAGATGCGGCAGCACTACTTCAGCCAGTTTAGACCCGTCCAGGGGAACCACGATCTTCTTGTACATACGCAATCCTCCTCTCATTCAAGCAATCACATCGCCTGTGTCATCTCCTGAATCAGCCAAATAATACATCGGGCTAAAATTGTCAACAACCGGCAGTTCTACTGCTTCTTATATCATTGTATTATATCCAGGTTTGGAAAAAGCCTTTCTGTAAGTCAAGTTTATACCTCACTTCACAATTCGGCCTCTTTGAACACCTGTTGGAGGATAACGTATGCGAGTATTTACACCGAGCGATTATCGTGATAAGATGTATGTATAAAGGTTATACAGTATGTATAATTAACGAGCAGGAGGAAAACAATGAGCAACATCTTTAATTCAATGGCCAAATATTTCGGACCCAAACAGCAGGTTATTAACACTGAATCCTATCATAATGGTCGCAAAGAAACCGGAAATGACTTAATCGTCCTGGGTTATTCGGTAGTTTATATGGGCTCCGAGCACCGCTCTCGTGTCAATAATTTCGACAATCTATGAGTAAAAAACTGGTTTTACACTGTTTCAAAACCCGTAACAATGGTATCGTCACCTGAAAGAGAGTTCTGGCCTTAATGCGGCCAGAACTCTCTTTCACTGTTTTTGTCCCAAAAACAAAACCCTCCAATGTCCTATCAATATCAGAGGGTTTTTTTCATCCGGTTGTTTTCAGGCTCGAAAAATGTATTAAAATACCTGGAAGCCTGAAGCTATTGGCCGTTATTGGCCCTTCTAATCCGGTCTTCTTCTTTCAAAATCTTGTCATCAATGATGCTGAGCTGCTCGCGGGCAGCATGATAAGCGGCGTTCTCCTTAAGATCACCATCTTCACGTGCGGACACCACTTCTTGAAGCAACTTTTCTCTTTTTTGCCTCAGGCCATCAAGATAGCTGACCGGTTTCTCCGCTTGAGGCTTCACAATTTCAGCCTCCGCCCTGGCTCCATTGATGTCCACTTTAATTTCGCATTTAGCCTGACGGCACCAGCCCTTGACGATCCCGTCTCTGGCAGCCACCTGCTTCATCACTTCCCCACAAGCCGGACATACAAAATTGTCTAATCGCGTGATTTTAATTTCTGACATGTTCCTTAACTCTACCCTATCCTTATTCCTTAATCTCCGAATGGTATTATATCAGTTTCCCGGATCATCGAAAAACCCTGTTTTTTAACCTGACGGCAAACCGGACCTCCGGTGTATAAAACATCTACTGTTGGCACAGATTATTCTCTATCTCATAATGATACCACAAAAAGCTCCTGGACGCAGATTTTGGCTCTTTCCGCTAGTGCACCGGCTGCCTGCCGGCCAATTTGCAGGCTTTTTGAAAGAATTTACTGGTAATGCCATAATGACTTTATAATTCCCGTGTTTTATGCTTCCACGATCGCAGGTATCGGATGAAAAAAAAGAGAGCAGACAACTACATAGTGCGGGGCCAAAATTATACCGTAGTTACCGCCGCAGATGGGAAACCAGCGCTGGAGATTTTTATCAGCAAAAGTTGGATGTGG
>DAOUAU010000104.1:0-1934 GCA_034433195.1 Dehalococcoidales bacterium | reverse complement strand
AAATGGTACATTATGACGATTGCGGCGCCGGGGATTTTCGCACTGATGAGCAGGTGCGTGATTTTATCGTCAAGGCTCGCACCTGGAACATTGCTTCCCATAACCGTCAGGCTGATCTGTAACAAATTTGCAGCCTGGAAGCATATACTGGATATAGGGATGGGTTTGAGGGTTAACAGGAGTCAACAGATGAAGCATCAAAAAGTGCTGTACGGACTTATCGCGGCGGTCATCCTGGCGGTCTGGTGTTGGCCATCCACCGTGTTGGCACTGGACCCCAAAACAGACCTTCAATTGTATGTGTCTGGCGGATTTTCGGGTACGCTGACCGCCGGGCAGGAGACGCGGCTATTATTGGTAGTCAAAAACAACGGTGATACTACCCTTGATAACATCACTTTTCAATATGATGCTCAAGACGGCACACTGGTTTCTTTCCAGCCTGATTCAATTGCCAGGCTGAGCGCTGGCAACTCAACTACGGTCAGTGTCATCTTTACCACGGGGAAAAAGTCCGGCAGCCGGGATGAACATATTAACCTGATTGCCAGTTCATCCCAGGCCACGGCGATCACTACCGTCTATTACAGAGTGTCAGGAGGATATTCATACTGGACATATGTGGGACTGGCATTGGGAGTATTGGCAGTGACGGGATTCATCCTGGTTTACCGCCGTTTCAGTAAATAGTGTTTTAGTTTAAGGAAGGCTGAAATGATTCAAAGAGTACATGAACACATCATAGGTGAGTTGTCCACAAACACCCGCACCGATACCATTTTTGTGATCACCGCTATCTTGCTTAATTTGATTACCCTTGGCATTAACTCCGGAATCGCTTCCGGCAGCAGCAACGGCACCCGTACCATAACCATGTTTACCTTTGCGGCGCTCATCATCGTGGTTAATTTTGTGGTGGAAATAGGACTCATCCGTGGCCGTCAGATGCGCAAAAAACTGCTGGATGGTCTGCTAAAAATGTATAAAGACCAGGGTGTGGAAGGTTACTATGATCCATCCTTAATGGGGGATTATAAAATTCGTTATAACATGTTTATGCTGGCTGTTCTCTTCACCGGCCTGGTAGCTCTGGTAATACCTTTCATATTGCGATGATTTGCAAGGCCTGGCCTTGCAAATTACAGCACTTTCACAAAGCTGGCCGTGTTGTTCTTGAGATAGTTTTCCAGAAGGTCTTTCATCGATGGACTACTGTCATGGTATTCCAGATCAAGCTTCTCAAATTCGCCTTCCAGTGCCATCTGGTGTAATTCATCATGGTCCGGGGTATGCGATCGCGCTTTGGAAAAATAACAATCGGCGGCCCTGGCGAGTATCTCGGCTTGCGGGTCCGCCCGTAAAATTTTGAGCGCATCCAGAGTGGCCATTATCAGGACATCCAGCTTATCACCCATTTTTTGAAAGTTGTTTTCAAAATACCGGAGATGTCCCCCCTTCTGAATATCGGAATCATACCAGAAAGGCAATTGGGCGGCCATTTGAACATCATTCATCAGAGTGGTATCGGCTTTTGAGAGGAATTGAATGAAGGTCCTCCACAGCAGGTGCGGATCCTCCTGCAACTGGCGGTGGGTTATTTCAAACGGATTGATCATGGTCTTTTCCTGTTAAAAATATATCAGATTAATCTTACAATGGAGGTGGCTATTTGTCCAAAAAGACACCTCCGGACCAGTGCGCGCGCCATTTGCGAAAAAGCGGTTAAGATGATCGCTAGATGATAACATTTTGAATGGACGGAAGGATGATACGGATTCAACCGGCTCAATTTGATTTCGCTTAAAACAGGCGATAATATTATTTTACCGGAGACAATACCAAATCAAATTTATTCCGGGTGGAATCACCCACCGATATTGCGCTGAACAAGGAGGTCAATAACATGCCCGTCAGTGTTTTCCCAACCGGTGTAG
>DAOUAU010000103.1:0-7755 GCA_034433195.1 Dehalococcoidales bacterium | reverse complement strand
TGAAGGGGCTTACTTTTTTGATCTGGATTCCAACGCCGGATATATTGCCATAGCCAGCCTGGGAGCTTTGCAGTTGGAAATCACGATTAAAGGTAAATCAGTCCATTCCGGCTTGTCCCATCTGGGAGTAAACGCGGTGGAACAGGCTGTTCCCGTGATGGCAGCGCTGCTGCAATTGAAAAAGATAGTGGCAGCCAGGAAATCAAAGATTCTGACGCATCCGGAAACCGGGTTGGATCATATGGTAGCCAGACTCAATATCAATATGATACAGGGTGGTCTGAAAGTTAACATAATTCCGGATCAATGCGTAATATCAGTGGACCGCAGACTGATTCCGGAAGAGAATTTGGCGGATGCCCGCCGTGAAATCAGAGACGTGTTGAATAGTGTCCCGGATATTAACTGGGAAATCACGTCTGAATTTAGCATTCCTTCACAAGAACCATGTGATGACATCTTGACGGACAAGTTATCAGTAATTATGCAGAGCGTAATCGGTGCCGGCGGCAAATTCGGAGAAATGGGATCAGGTGACCTGGGCAACATCGTTGTCAAGGAATGGGGCGGAAAAATCTTCGGTCTGGGCGTTATTCGTACTGTAAGTAATATGCATGGTAATCAGGAATTTGTGTATCAAAAAGACATTGAGGATCTAGCTGAAATAATCAGGCTGTTCCTTTTAGCCAGATAGCGTCCGCGGGTTTCAAGACACTTTTCCTGGCAGTTTACAGCCCCATCAAGAATTTTAACCATTGAGGGAAAAATTGCGCGGCGCCTAAAAATATCCATAACCATACCAGCAGCAAGTATTTTAAAAACTTGCCGACGAATAATGCCGGTAGGAATTTGTACAGCGGCATCCTGGCGGCTCCAGCCAGTATTCCGCCAACATCAAAAGGTATAATGGGTTGAAAGGCGATTACCCCAATGGCCCACATCCCATATTTGCCAATCCAACCTTCTACGCGGCTGTGACTCATGATGCTGTCAGGGATAACGATTTTTCGACCCAAACGCCCGGCATAATAACCGCTTATTTCTCCGAGAGTGCCCCCGACGGCTCCGCACAGGGTTACCAGCAACGGATTATAATGCTCAGCGGCCTTCATCATGAAAATCACGGCAAAGGGTACCGGCATGATAATGGTCACGTTGGCCAAAAAAGATGTCACAAAGACCGATATTAATGCCACAAGCTCAAACTGTAACGTGGTCAGATTTAGTCTTTCATTAGCGAAATTGAATAACCGCGAAAGTACAAAGCTGAGTGCGAGCAGGCCTGCAGCAGCAATCAGCAACCTGACCCAATGTATCTGGCTGTTACGATTGGTAACCAGTTCACGGGTGTCTTTAAAAATCTTGCTTGGTTTATTCATAGTTCCATTATTTTGCAAGAGGCAAGTACAATGTTGATTTGAAAATTGCAGGCATGGTGGATGAATGAGTCCGCACATCTCCACACCCTCTATGACCGGTACTGTGGATCACAGAGCTTGTGACTTCAAATACGCATCGCTTCAAGCAAATAATCTTGAAAAATGAATTGAGACGATCAAGTTGTCAATTCACCTTTTTTGTTCAATACTGCCTGACTGATACACCGAATCTTAAGTTGATGGTTCTCAGTCTTCCAATCTATACAAAAATCCGGTATCCCAGGATTAGCGCTCAAGGAATACCGGACTGTTTATTTAGTATAGCCTGGGTTAAGTTTTATTTTACCGCCACGACCTCTTTGATTTCAGGAACTTGCTCTTTGATAATTCTCTCAATTCCCCTTTTAAGTGTCATGGTAGCCATCGGGCAGCCACCGCAGGCGCCGGTTAATTTGACACTCACTATGCCGTCTTTGACTCCAACCAGTTCAACATCGCCTCCATCGGCTTGCAGAGCTGGTCTAATTTGATCCAACGCAGCTTTAACTTTTTCGTTCATCAATGACCTCCTCTTTATAATATTATTGTGAATCAGGTGGGCGATAAAGTCAAATCCTGATAGTGTCAGGTGATCAGTTGATTTGGCCCTTTAAACCCTTCTGCCCGCAGTGCAAACTATCGCCGTCCCATGGGCACAACAGGCCGGATTGAGTGTGAGACCGGCTTGGCGTACAATAGTAACATCAACAGTAATGAGAAAATAAGCCGGTGATAAATGCAGTGGATTGAACTTTCTATCTGGTGTGAAGCGAATCAAGCACAGGGAATCAGCGCCATTTTGGCGGAGTTCGGACATGGTGGTGCGTTGACCGAAGAATGGCTGTCCGCCACTGATTCTGCCAGATCTTGTACCGTCAAAATTTATATACCATTCAGCCGGACGTACAGTGTACTAAAAGTTGAGATTGAATCTCACTTATCCCGGGCAGGTTATCCTCACAAGCTGCTGGAAAAAATGCTTCAACAGGATGAATGGTTTAAATCACTGAAAAACGATTTTAAAGTAATTGAAATTGGGCAGCGTTTGGTTATTAAACCCACCTGGATCAAGGAACCAAAGAATTATCCCGGACGAATCATCATTGAAGTAGATCCGGGGGCGGCGTTCGGTACCGGATTGCATCCGACTACCAGGTTATGTCTTCTCAATTTGGAAAAATATCTAAAACCTGGAATGACGGTGTTTGATCTGGGGACCGGAACCGGGATTCTGGCGATTGCCGCGGCTAAACTGGGGGCTTCCAATGTGATCGCCAGCGATATTGACGCAGTCGCAGTAAAAACTGCCCGATCCAATGCCAAAGTTAATCTGGTCAGTGATAAAATTCAGGTCAAACGCGGTACTCTGTCACCGTCTGTTCAAACAAAATACCGGACCGGGTTTGATATTGTCATGGCCAATATTACCTCAAGGGCTATTTCTGACCTTTCACCGGCTTTGATGGATGTTTTAAAACCGGGGGGGTTATTGATAGTGAGCGGTATCCATCCGGACGGACTGGATGAGGTGCTTATTCGCCTTTCTTTGACCAAACTGAGTCTGGTAAGTGATGAAACAGATCAAGATTGGCATGCTGTTGTGGCCCGCAAGGAAATAGATCAAAACAAAAATATCCAGGGAGCAAGAGAATGAAAGTAGTCGCCATTGGCGGGAGTCCCAGAATGAATGGTAATACCAATTTCTTGATTGATCAGGTTTTAAGTGAAATTCGGGAGATGGGTATTGAGACTGAAAAGTTTATACTGAGCGATCTCAAAATTAGTCCTTGTTATGGACATGATGATTGCGGTTTATTAGAAAAATGCAAAATTCAGGATGACGGAAATGCGGTATTGGAAAAATTTGCTGAGGCTGACGCCATTATTTTAGCGAGCCCGGTATATATGTACACGATTACAGCCTTTATGAAAATTTTCATGGACCGCACTTATTTTTTTTATACCCATGAAAGGCGTTTGAAAGCCAAAGCGGCCGGGTTAATTGCGATTGGAGGTGGAGCCGGAGCAGATGAAACCATCACAGAGATGAAAAAACTGATCGGCCCGGCTGAAATCAAGACCATCGAATTAAAAGGTTATACCGGTGAAGGCGATGATGTAAAAACTAAACCAGAGATGATAGCCAAAGCCAAAGAAATGGGTCAACAAATCGCAAATATTTTAACCGTAAAAAAGTAATTTCAGCATATTTTGATCAGGAAAGGAGTTGAGGAGATGAATACCAATGAACTGGGTGAATTGATTAGAAGCCGTCGATCGGTACGCGCGTGGCAATCCAAAGCGGTTCCCGAGAGCTGGTTGTTACAGGCCATCGAATTAGCTACTTACGCTCCCAATGCGGGCAATCAGCAGAACTGGCGTTTCTATGTGGTGACTAATTCCAAAACCATCTCAGCCATTGGCGATGTGGTACAAATGAGTGCGGATGAAATGGCCGCCTGGCCGGAGGCGGCTCAATTCGGTGATGCTGCCAAAGCTATGTTAAAACGGTCCAGCTTTTTCCGCGCTGCCCCGGCATTGATCGCTGTCGCTGCCAGTCAGTATGCCTCTCCGGCGGAACAAATTATGGCGCTGCGTGAGAAGGTCGATTCTAAGGCTAAAACCATGCGGGAATGGCGCAATATAGCCAATAGCAAGATCCAGTCAGTTTCTTCGGCCATAGCATATTTGCTGCTGGTTTTACATCAGATGGGTTTGGGCGCGGTATGGATGACCGGCCCCATCCAGGCTAAAGGAGAGATTGAAAATATTATTAAAGTACCTGCCGGTTCGGACATCGTGGCCCTGATCCCGGTGGGTTATCCGTCTGAGAATCCGCCCCTCAAGGAAAGAAAAGCGGTCAACACGGTGTGTGAGTTTATTAGATAGCTGTCCGGCTCTTGGCAGATTGCGGTCAACACCCGGATAATAAAAAGGTCTGGCCTTATTTTGAAATTTTTAACCAGTCAGGATTCACACTAAACAGAATCCTGTCTGGCCTGTATTCCTTTTTTCCAGCTGTCCGCATTCAAAACCAGTTGCCGTGCGTTCTCAAGAGCGGTGGCGGAATAACCCGGGCCAGCCAGCATTAAGGCTGTTTCTATCAGGCGTGGCTCCCCCGCCAAACACTCGAGAGCGCTAACGGCGCGTTCTCCGGAAGTTTGCTTTCGCACAAAATAATGGGCATCAGCATAAGCGGCAATTTGCGGCAGATGGGTGACGCATACCACCTGGTGATGACGGGCCAGTCCCCAAAGTTTTCTGGCTACAATTTCACCGCTGCGTCCGCCCACCCCGATATCAATTTCATCAAAAATCAAGACCGGAACACGATCAGCCCCAGCCAGAGCACCTTTTAAAGCCAAAGTGAAGCGCGAGATTTCACCAGTGGAAGCAATTTTGACCAAAGGTTTGAGGGGCTCTCCGGGGTTAGTGGAGACCAAGAATTCAACTTTATCGATACCGTTTGAATGGAAAGCGTATAGTTGGCCGCCGTCACCTCGAATCCCGTCTTCGGAAGGGCTCTGAGTGACAGACACGCAAAAATCCATTTGCCCCATTTCCAGTTCGCGCAGTTCTTGCTTGACGGCACCGGCGAGGATTTGAGCCGCCTGCTGGCGGGCAATTGAAAGCTGGTGACCCAGCTTCCCGGCGGCGGCTTTGGTCTCTGCAATGGCTTTTTTCAGTGCCAGTTGGCGGTCCTGAAAATTATCGAGCAAATCCAGGTCTTTTTGAGATTGGTCATGATAGGAAATGATGGCACTCAAAGTTTTACCGAATTTCCGTTTCAGATTGCGGATCAGTTCCAGGCGGGCTTCAATTTCTTCCTGGCGGCGGGGGTCGAAGTCCATTCGGTCAGCATAGCTATTAATATCCCGCGCGCTTTCCTCAATGCTGTAATAGGCTCTTTCCAGGTTGTCCAACTGCGGTTTTAAGGAATCGTCGATTTCACTCAATCTCCGGAGCGATTGAACGGATTGATGCAGAACGGCCAATACCGAAGGCGAATATACGGAAGAATCACTTTGAGAAAGGGACTGATAAATCTGAATGGCCTGTTCTTTTAATCTGGCAGCATGTGAGATGATTTGGAGTTCTTTTTCCAATTCATGGTCTTCGCCCTCATGCAGGTCAGCTTTACGAATTTCTTCAATTTGATAACGTAAGAATTCCTGCTGCCGCAGAGTCTCCTGCTCCCTGGATTGCAGGTTGTTCAGTTCTAATTCAGATTCTCGCAACCTGGTGATCTGAACGGTAAATTCTGACTTTAACGAATGGTCTCCGGCAAAACCGTCCAAAAATTCCAGATGGGCTTTTTCATCCAACAGTGAGAGGTGCTGGCTCTGTCCATGAATATCGACCAGGAAGCGGCCGATCTTGCGCAAGATAGTTTTGGTGATGACGCGGTTGTTGATACGGACCTGTCCGGCTTTTGTGCGTTTCAACTCATACCCAATAATCAGAATATCTTCCTCCGGAGCCAGCCCATACTCATCCAAAATAGCTCTTAGTGGTGAGTGATGTTCCTGAGACGAAAGATCAAAAACTCCTTCAATGCGGGCTTCCGAACAGCCGTGACGGATGATATCTTCGCCGGCTGTGCCGTTTAACAGAATTTCAACGGCATCAATTATCAGAGACTTGCCGGCGCCGGTTTCACCCGTAATAACATTCAAGCCGGCGTCCAATTTCCAATCGATGTCCTCGATGATGCCCAAATTCTTGACGTGAAGTTCTTGCAGCAAGCCGAACACTCCTGATCTGAGGGTAAAGCAGTCCGTCTGGATAATAGCTATTTTAACATGTAAATGAGCCAGCAATAAAACAAGGTGAATAATGGACCGGAGTCAAGATAGAACAGTCCCGGGTAAGGGGCATTTTGATTTGGTTAGTCACACCAAAAGAAGAGCTCCTGAAAGCAGGAGCTCTTCGGGTAATCCAAATTTTGGGGCAACGGCAACTTCTCTAATCAAGCAGTTATTTTAACGCCGTTTTGCTTGTAGTTTCTTAAGTATGCCAACCTGATACATTTCACTAACGCTATTCATATTTTCAGGCGAACCGAGGTCGAAATCTTATACCAATAGAGATAATTTGACCTTAATCAAAGCCAATCTGCAGCTTATTTACTGCGCCTTCTCTGAATACGGGTCATTTTCAGCACCCTTTTATGATGCTTCTTGCTCATTTTCTTTCTACGCCACTTGAGTGTACTGCCCATCCTGGTTGATTCCTCCTGATATTGTGTTGTTAAAAAAGTAAATCAATTATCCCGGTTTAAAAAGACAAACCTCTACTATATTACTACAAAATAAGATTTTGCGAAATAGCGATATCACCTTCCGGGATCTTTTTAACTGAGTCTCCGCATCGTTCTGCAATAATCCAGAAAGGTTGATCACTGCATACTGCCTTGCGGGCTGGGGCCAACCCTGGCCCGTTAGCCGTTCAAACCATTACATCTTCGCCGGTTGCAAAACCACAATTTCGGGAGCCGCCGGTAGTGTGGCCCGGGTAATCTCTAGAGTGCTGGAACTGGTTTTCTTGACGTTCTTTTTATTTAACAAAAAGCCGTCCACAGTGGCGATGGGCAAACCTTCTGACCGGGTGGTTTTGTAGTGCATGGGAATTATAATACCGGGATTCAGGGCCGCCACTACCTCATTTGCCACCGCAGAGTCTATGGTGAAGAACCCGCCCACGGGGATTAAAAGGACATCCACAGGTTTAATGGCCTTAATCTGTTCGGCATTCAGAGTGTGTCCCAAATCACCCAGATGACAGAGGTTCAACCCCTCAATATTGAAACAGAAAATGATGTTTTTACCCCTTTTACTGCCGCCCAGTTCATCATGAGAGGCTGCAATACCTTTGATGGCTACGCCTTTAACTCTATGGCTGCCGGCTTCGGAGATGACAACCGGATTACCTTCAACAGTATCAACAGCATTATGGTCACCGTGGTCGTGGCTTTTGGTTACGATGTCTGCTGTTTCATTAATGGCCGAGTAGCTGAAACCGGGTGCGCTGTGATAAGGGTCTATGACAATTTTTACCCCATCCCGGGCCGTAATCAGAAAAGCAGCATGAGCCAGATATTGGATAATCATAATATTGACCTCCTGAATTGATGACTTTTTGTTTTATTATAGATGTTGACGGTAAAAATAGTTCCAACTTCCGGACCGGACTAATTTGATAACCGGCAATCAGCAACTCTAGCTGTGTTTACTCAAGAACCGTTTGATGCGGGTCAGAGCTTCTTCAATATCTTTCATGGCGGTAGCATAACAGCAGCGGATATAGCCTTCGCCGTGAGCGCCAAAGGCGGTTCCGG
>DAOUAU010000102.1:0-1505 GCA_034433195.1 Dehalococcoidales bacterium | reverse complement strand
CAAACAATCGATCAAAGAATATATTATAAAAAACGCCACCACGCCACTTGAAAAAGAGGCCTACTTCTTTGGAGCAGCACTGACCTCCCCCGAAAAAATTGCTCAAAATCCGTGGGCGGTGGTGCCGATCATCCAGCCTGGCAATCTGGGCACGAATATTGTGCAGATTTACGTCTTCGGCGGCATGGGGTCATGGGTCGGCATCGCTTCCGGTGGCGGTGACATCTGTACCGAAAAAGTGGAATTACCTTCGCAATGGGAAGCTCTGGTCAAAAAATACAAGGATGTCACACCATCTTTTGTCAGGTACTAAAAATCCATCACCAGAGATTTTAAACTGCAATGGGACCATTGAAAGCTACTGAGGAGTTCAGGGATGTTTGATTATGATGCCGTTATCATCGGCGGCGGTCCAGCCGGACTGACGGCCGGAATCTATCTGGCCCGCGCCAATTTGCGCACTTTATTGCTGGAAGAAGAGAGCTTCGGCGGCAAGATTAAAAACGTGGAATGGATAGAGAACTACCCGGGTTTCTCAGAAGGTGTTTCCGGCGCTCAACTGGCCAATCAAATGGAAGCCCAGGCGATCAAATACGGATTAAAAACTGAAATGGCCAGAGTAACCGGCCTGGAAATATTTTCGGCCAGCCGCTGGGTGGCCTGCGCCGATGGACGCGGTTATACCGCGGGAGTGGTGATTATTGCCGGAGGCTCAAAGCCCAAAAAACTGAATGTACCGGGTGAAGCGGCGCTCTTTGGGAAAGGGGTATTTACTTGTGCTTTTTGTGACGGCGGGCAGTTCGCTAATAAAGTGGTAGCGGTGGCCGGCGGCGGCGATTCCGGCGTCACTGAAGCCATCTATATGTCCAAAATAGCTTCGCAAGTGGTTCTGATAGAGGCCATGCCCAAATTGACCGCCACCGCTCTGCTGCAAGAGAGAATACTTAAAAACCCCAAAATCAGCATCCGCTGCGGCGCAAAAATTGTAGCTGTCAGCGGCGGGGAAAAAGTGCAGGGTGTGGAAATTGAGACCGCCGGTGAGCACCGGGAAGTTTTTAAAGTGGACGGCCTACTGGTACAAATCGGCCTGGATGCCGCCACGGACTACCTTAAAGATATCATCGAACTGGACTCTTGCGGGATGATTGCCGTCAACCAGAAAATGGAGACCAGTGTACAGCGAATACTGGCGGCGGGTGATATCCGCAGCGGTTCGGCCGGGCAGGTGGCCAGCGCGGTGGGTGATGGGACAACAGCCGCCATCACGGCCATCAAGCTGCTGCAAGCCGGAGAATGAGAGCAAATGAGTGCGCATAAATGGCATTATTACGATGAAAACCAGAGGCGGTCATGGCAAAACCCGGAGGCAATACTAAATCATATCGGGCTGAAAGCCGGTCAAACCTTGATTGACATCGGCTGTGGACAAGGTTTTTTCAGCCTGCCGGCGGCCCGCCAGGTGGGACCTCAGGGACTGGTTCATGCCATTGATTCCAACCCTGAAG
>DAOUAU010000101.1:0-2947 GCA_034433195.1 Dehalococcoidales bacterium | reverse complement strand
GATCGGTTACTACGCCGTTTCCTGGAACCAATATTCCACCATTTGGCAGATTAACGGCGCCAGCGGGGCCTCTGATTTGCAGGGGAACGGCCAATTTGGTGCCGGTATTGTAGGCGTCATTAATGTACTCAGTCAGGTGACCGGCTGTTTCTTCAGACAGATCAACAGCGCTGACATGCCAGTCTTTACCATCCGCATTCGTGGTTGTCACTCTGAGCACTCCTTCGATGGATTTAGGCTTATCCCCTTCAGGGCTCAATTTCCAGTTTGATACAACCGGCGCTCTGATTTCTATACCCGGAACGGGATCTTATGCCAGAACCGGAACCGGAACTGAAACTAGCAATGCCAGCCTGGTGATCAACAGCCCGGTTAAAAAACAGGCCATCCGTTTATAATTTATTCCCATAAAAGCTTTCATCCAATCCGGACTTCACATCTCTTAATCGTGAGGAACCGTCAATTTGCTCAGCCTTATACCGGGAATATTAGCATTTATATGCCAAAATAGTAAATTCACCAGCCGGCATGGGTTTCGATTACGGTGAAAACTCAACGGTAAAGGTAACGGTGATAGCATAATCATTATGTACCGGATCAGTGTAGGTTACAGGCTGTCTGAAAGTTACGGAGATAATATCACTGCCGGCGGCATGATCAGTCACAATATTCTGGGCAACGTTGCTTAAACTGACGTTCCCGGTGACATTAAGGATCAAGGCGCTGCCGAGTTTGTTTTCCGGTGTACCGGCGCTGGCCATAAAACCGTCACCGCCGGCCTCATGGGCCTTCAGATTCCAGGTGTTGCTGCCGTTGGCCAGCACTGTTACATTTTTGGCCTCGCTGATAATCGGTTGAGATGCGCTGGGGTCAAGTGTCAGAGAAAAGCCGGCCGGAGCTATTACCGCGATGGTATTGGCTAACGTTCCGCTAATGGTAGTGGTGCCGGTGGTATCAGCCGATAGGGGCAATGGCATCACCAGGATGGCCAGGAGTGCCAGGGTGAAAGCTAATTGGGTAATATATTGTTTCATATCAGTCTCCTTGATTACTGTCATATCTGATATTCAGCCTGTATCTGACGGCTGGTGACAGGCTGAAAAATATTTGAGCCTCAACTGATATTCCAGGCAAATGACATTTCCCTCAGAATTAAGCCAAACGACGATTAAATATCGGCTATGACAGTTATTCTGAACTTCCAATTGTAATTATATTTTTACCAAAACAGATTTGTGAACGGTATCAAAGTGTAAATATGGTAGGTGGTAATACCCACATTAACGCTTTTCATCCAATAAATGAACCATGTGATACAAAACTTGAACCGGATGCTATCAGTCTAAAAACGCGCGGAAATTATGACGGCAGCAGATGATGGTGAGGCTGATGGCAGGGCGGCGCCCCGGGCGGTTTTGAATGTGAAGTTTGCATAAAACGTCCGGGATCACTATACTAATGTTTATCTATGATTAATTATGATTATGTGATTGTGGGCAGCGGCATCGCCGGATTATACTCCGCCCTTCTGGCAAGTGCAACCGGCAGTGTTCTGATTATCACCAAGGGCAGTATTGAAGATTGTAATACCCGTCATGCCCAGGGCGGCATTGCGGCGCCGATTGGTGAGAATGATTCCCCGGAGTTGCATTTCACAGACACCTTGAAGGCCGGAGACGGGTTAAGTGATCCTGAAGCGGCCAGGATTCTGGCGGATGAAGCCCCTGACCGCATTTACGACCTGGTCCGTTTTGGTGTCCCGTTTGATACCATGAACGGCGCTATTGCTTTGACAATGGAAGCGGCGCACAGCGTTCCGCGCATCTTACATGCCGGTGGGGATGCCACCGGAGCGCACATTGAGTCCACGCTCAGCCGCTGCGTACGTGAGGCCCGCATCAAAGTGCTGGAGTATTGCCTGGCTACCGATATCGCGGTGGATAACGGGGAAGTCAAAGCCGTTAAAGCTTTGGATTTACGTACGGGTTCGCTGCTGGAATTTGAATGCCGGTGTTTAATATTGGCCACCGGCGGAGCCGGAAATTTATTTAAATATACTACCAATTCTAATGTGGCTACTGGTGACGGCATTGCTCTGGCTTATAAAGCCGGAGCGGAATTGGCCGATATGGAGTTTTATCAGTTTCATCCCACCGGATTACGCCTTCCGGGGGTAGCGCCTTTTTTGATTTCTGAGGCTGTCCGGGGTGAAGGTGGAATTCTGCGCAATGTAGAGGGCTATGCTTTTATGAAAGACTACACGCCGGAGGCTGAGTTAGCCTCGCGTGATGTAGTAGCCCGCAGTATTCTTTTTGAAATGCGCAAGACCAGTTCGGACCGCGTTTTTTTGGATGTTACCCATTTGCCGGCCAAACTGGTTACCAACCGTTTTCCCACTATTTTTAAATACTGTCTGGACCATGGACTGGATATCACCAAAGGCCTGGTACCGGTGGCCCCCGCCGCCCATTATATGATGGGGGGTGTTAAAACCAATACCTGGGGTGAAACCAGTATCTCCGGCCTGTTTGCGGCCGGGGAAGTAGCCTGTACGGGAGTACATGGCGCCAACCGCTTAGCTTCCAATTCAATGTTGGAAGTTTTGATATTCAGCAAGCGGATCATCGAAAAAAGCCAGGAAAAGGGCGTGAAAAGCGCTCCCCGCCAGATGCAGGAAACGGTTGTCACGCTGGATAATCATCTGAATCTGCCGTCTGCTCCGGCGATCAGCTTGCGCGCGCTTCAGGAACTGATGTGGCAGAAAGTGGGGATTATCCGTGAAGGCCCGGGACTCTTAAAAGCCGTGGAAATGCTTGAAGCCTGGCACAGAGTTTTACCGGAGCCTACCGACAGGCCGTCCTACGAGCTGAATAATCTGGTTCTGACCGGGCGGTTAGTGGCTGAAGCCGCATTAATCAGAGAAGAGAGCCGGGGAGCCCATTTTCGC
>DAOUAU010000100.1:0-4641 GCA_034433195.1 Dehalococcoidales bacterium | reverse complement strand
ATCCATGGCTGCACTGAGCGCTTCCATGGTTTTCCGTGATTGCTGCGGGTCAACTCTGGGAACGTTATTGCCGATGGCATCATGCTGGGCAAAGTATTCCGAACCACCCAGGTCATTGCCGGTCATACCCAGAATGTAAATGGCATCCCCGATAGTCTTTAAATCCATGGAGACAGTCTTGCCGATGTCATCCGTAATACCGATGGCTGAGATCAGCAGGGTATGCGGAACGGCAATCCGTTTATCTCCATATTCATATTCGTTGTTAAAACTGTCTTTGCCTGAAATGAACGGAACACCAAAGGCCAAAGCCATATCATGACAGGCCTGGGCCGCACGTATCAGGGCTCCCAGCATTTCCGGGGTATTGGGAGTACCCCAGCAGAAGTTGTCCAGTATCGCCACTTTCTTCAAATTACCGCCTACGGCTATGATCTGCCGTAAAGCCTCATCAATGGCCGAAGCCGCCATCCAATATGGATCAATGTCACCATAGCGGGTATTAATGCCGTTGGAAACGATGGCTCCCCGCTCCGAACCAAGCACCGGTGTGAATACCACAGCATCACCCGGGCCGTCATTGTTAACACCCACCAGAGGTTTCAAGACGCTGCCGCCCTGCACCTCATGGTCATACTGGCGAATCACCCATTCCTTGGAGCAGGTATTCCAGGCGCTCAGCACTTTTTTCAGTTCATCTTCCAGGTTGAAATCAATAAAATCCGGCTCATCGAAGCGGGGTTGATGCCAGGCGGCTGCGGCTTCAATTTGAGGCACACCTTTGTGCAGAAACTGCATATCAATATCACATACCATCAGACCTTTATAATCAAGCTGCAGGCGCTTATTATCGGTAAATTCACCGATCACGGCCGCTTCCACGTCCTCATTGGCGAAAAGCTTCAAAATGACCTCTTTATTCTCCGGTGGAACCGCCAGGACCATGCGCTCCTGGGCTTCGGATATCCAGATTTCAGCATAGGTCAAACCGGCATATTTGAGCGGCACTTTGTCCAGATCCACCCGGGCTCCGGTGTTTTCTCCCATCTCACCCACCGCTGAAGAAAGCCCGCCGGCGCCGCAGTCCGTGATGCGCGAATACAGTCCCAGATCACGCGCCTGCAGTAAAACATCCAGCATTTTCTTTTCCACAATAGGGTTACCGATCTGAACAGCGCTAAAGGATACTTCACTGGATTTATCATGCAATTGAACTGAAGAGAAGGTGGCGCCGTGGATGCCGTCCCGACCGGTGCGGCCGCCTACCACCACTATCAAATCACCGGCTTGATGCTGCTGCCGTTTGGCCATACGTTTTGGCATCAGTCCCACCGTTCCGCAGAAAACCAGCGGATTGCCCAGGTAACGTTCGTCAAACAATACTGCTCCATTAGGAGTGGGAATGCCCATGCGGTTGGCATAATCCGCCACTCCGGCCCGCACACCTTTAAAAATGCGGCGGGGATGCAAAACGCCCTTCGGCAGCTTAGCATAGGGAAAATCAGGGGGAGCAAAACAGAATACATCGGTGTTCAAAATCGGTTTAGCGCCCAGACCGGTGCCCATAGGATCCCGAATCACACCGCCAATCCCGGTGGAAGCGCCACCATAAGGTTCCACGGCAGAAGGATGATTATGGGTTTCCACCTTGAAACAGATAGCCCAGTGGCTGTCAAATTCAATCACACCGGCGTTATCTTCAAAAACTGAAAGACACCAGGGTTTGTTCAAATCTCTGGTGGCTTTCATGATGGTACTCTTAAAAAGGTTGTCCACTACCGTGCCATCATAGCGGTATTTGCCTTTGAAGGTTTTATGCACGCAGTGTTCCGACCATGTCTGGGCCAGCGTTTCCAATTCTACATCTGAAGGATCACGCACCTCTTTAACCCGAAAATACTCGGTAATAACTGCGAATTCTTTCTGGCTGAAACCATAATCCCGGCGAACTTTTTCCAGTTGCTCCGCCGTACCCTGCATAAACGGCGCTTTGATAAATTCAAAAGTGTATTGCGGACTTTCCGGAAACTGTACCGAATCCTGATTGACCACATGCTGAACGATGGGGTTAACCAGCAGGCGGGAGGCGATGGTATCCAGTTCAGCCGCAGTGACCTGTCCGCGAATCAAGTATTTTTTGGCGGTGGCTACCGCCCGCACATTGGGTACACCCAAATCACGGATGGCCTTCATGACACTGTCCTTGACCGGGTCAGTCACGCCGGCATTATAGGCCACTTCCACAACCATGTAGCCTTTAGAGCGGTCATCAACTGCCTCAGTTTGACCGTACCAGTAATCCTGGGTGATCTTATCCGCCAGCAGGCTGCCGGCAATCATTTCCAATTTTTCCTGGGACAGATTAGCTTCAAGCCAGTAGACCTCCAGCACCCGGACATCAGTCACGCCCTGGATGCCCAAATCCTGGATGTCTTTGATCAGTCCCCGGCCGGCCGGGTCAGGCAAGTGTGTCTTTAAACGGACCTCTATTCTATGCATGCATCACACCTTGATTAAATTTGTTTTAATTCCGAGTTGCTAATTGTTGCATTCCAATTTCGGGGTTGGGCGGGTCAGAGCGATTAAAATCACTATATCTGATTTAAAAGCTCAGTGACCACGGTATTAATCAATTGCCCATCGGCTTTGCCTTTCAGTTTTGCAACCAGTTTGCCCATCACCTTGCCTTTATCCGATGCCCCTCTGGCGCCCACTTCGGCAATAACGGCTTTGGCTTCCGCGGCTATTTCTTCACGGCTCATCTGCTGAGGCATATAGGCTTTTAAAATGACCATTTCAGCGGTTTCTTTATCTACCAGGTCCTGGCGATTGCCGGCTTTATAGGCGGCAATGCTGTCTTCGCGCTGCTTGATCTCTTTGGCAATCACGCCCAGGATATCAACATCGCTCATGATGATCTGCTTGAGATCGGCATCCGGACGTTTATTAAATTCGGCATCTTGTTTTTTCATCTCGGCATAACGAACGGCTGAAATCAAAAGCCGGATAGTGGAAGTCCTCAGTTCAGTTTTGTCCCGCATAGACTGTTTGAGATCGGCATTCAATTTCTGCATCATAGCGGCTTCCATTTTTCTCCACCTGCCTGCATAAAGTATTTTGATAAAAAGTCCTTGATAAATAAATAGCACACCAACCGGGATCTGAAACCCTCATGATTGATGTGCTATAAAGTGGCATAACCGGTTATTTCTTGGGTGGTCTGATACTTTTGCGTTTCTTAGCAGCGTCTTTTCTTTTACGCTTGATACTGGGTTTCTCGAAGAATTCACGGCGGCGCAGTTCGGACAAGACACCTTCCTGCTGAACCCGCTTGTTAAACCTGCGCAGTAAACTTTCGAAACTTTCGTTTTCCTGAGAGACTACATCAGCCAATTAATGATCACGCTCCTCAGTACAATCACGCAAAAGGCCAGGGCAGATAACACTGGAAAACCAAGGCCGGCATGTTATTGATTCATTGTACCTAATCACATTTTAATTTTTGTGATGCAGGATGTCAAACCATTTGTCTGATCTCTCAACGGCTGTCAGTTTGGAAATACCTCTCTCAAAAGTTATTTTCCTGCAGCTGAATTGAATTTGACCAGTTTGTTCCAGTCGATCATTCCGTCTTTACAAAAGTTTTTGTCAAATTCAGCACTGAATACATTAATCACCTTCGCGTATTCTCTGATGAATTCTTGGTTTCTTTCTTTGGCTTTAAAACCAATAGGTTCAATAATATCGGTATACAGTTTTTCTTCTCCCGATATAAATTCCCAAAATTTTTGTCCGCAATATTTCAGGTATTCACCCTTGTCTGTATTATTCTCTTTACCGTAACAACAACCGTTCACAGCAATTATTTCGAGTTTGGAATTACTTGTCCGTAAAATCTTTTTTTTACGGGTAAAATTTTCTTTCATTTTTGTAATTTGTTGGCTGTTCCCCCAATTTGGGCCCGATTTTATTGACACAATGTATCGTTTTCCTTGATTTTCGAATTCTAAATCAATCCCCTCTCCAGACGACTTTCGTCCCCCGTATGCAATGCTGTTAACATAAATCGCCATGCCTTCAAGAAATGTGCCAAACATGCCTTCTTCCTGAGACGATAAATATGCATCTAACACTGTTTTTACCAAATCTGAAGCTATCAGAATATTTTTTGCTTTAAATAAATATGGATTTTTTCGCTTTAAAATATCATTCAATTTTAGTTTTTTTATACCTTCTAATCTACTTTGATGAAATGACTCAATGTTCTTCTCGGCGTACTCCTTAATATCTTCAGGTCTTATATTTGGTCTCGTCATCTTGTTCCTCGCATAGTTGATAATTTATCGACTTTATAGTATTAGAAGCTATTTTATAATATTCATCCTGAATTTCAATCCCTATTGAGTTACGTGCCAGTTGTTGGGCAACCTTGCACGTAGTGCCAGACCCCAAAAATGGGTCTAAAACCCAGTCACCTTCTTTTGTAAATAATTTAATAAACCATTCTGGCAATACTTCGGGGAAAACTGCGCTATGATTCTTATTCCCACATTCAGTAGGCAGATGTAAAACGTTCGTTGGATAAGCATATTGTCTGTCTATCCAGTTAGAAATATTTTTCCCAAAGCCGCTACCAACCCT
>DAOUAU010000099.1:0-1773 GCA_034433195.1 Dehalococcoidales bacterium | reverse complement strand
GCCTGCAAGCTGATTAATCTCAATCCTGAATTCGTCACTACCTCCAGACCGGGGGAAAAGTCCGGATTGGGGACCTATCATTATGAGAATATTGATATTGTGGGAGATGATATCCAGGCTTTTGTCGTCGGTGATTTTGTGGTCGTTCGCAAACCTGTCCCGCCCGCTGCCAGCGGCTTTATCCGCACTATGATCAAAAACCGGGCCACTCCCCGTCCGGTCATGGATACCGCTAAATGCACTGCTTGCGGGACTTGTATTGAGATGTGCCCGGTAGGTTTGCCGGCGCTTTATTGGATGCTGACGGAGGCCGGTAAAAAGCCCAAATATAATTATGATGAATGCATTCGCTGTTATTGTTGCCAGGAGACCTGTCCGGAGGGCGCTATCAGCATAAAAACCCCCTGGGCAGGCAAGGTGTTTTTCAGGGCCTAACGCAGTTTCCAGTTTTCCATTCAGGGTGTCACACTGTATAAAAATCTTTAAAGATTTAAATTCAGCCAGCTGATTAAAAATTTTACGGCTTCATCGTGTTTCCGTAAGCGATGCTCATCGCCATCAAAAATGTGAAGCTGTTTAGGCTCTCCGGCCTTCTCAAATAGTTGCACGGAATTATTGACCGGCACCACCCTGTCACCCCGGGAATGCAGTAAAAGCAGCGGACGCGGAGCTAGCCGGGCGACACATTGCAAAGCATTTAGCTGACGGAAGTTATTTATCCAAACCGTCATCGAAGGCGGGAAATTTTCATCCCGTATAATCCCGATTTTCCGGAAATAAGCCACGCTGTATTGTGGTTTTTCTGCCTCACTGATGGCGCTGAAGTCTACGGGGGAGGCACAAGCTGCCACCGCTGCCACTCTGGCATCTGCAGCCCCTGCGCAAATTGCCACCGCCGCACCGGCGCTAAAACCTATCAGCGCCAGTTTATCGGGTTTTACTGCCTCGGCCTGGTGAACGTAATTAATGGCAGCTTGCAGGTCGTGCAGCCAGCCTGATATATCAAAGTTGCCATCGCTCTCTCCACTGCCGCGAAAGCGAAAAGTGTATACTGCGAAACCGGCTGCAGAAATTGCTTTAGCCAGCAGCGGATATCCGCCGTCATTGGGGTCTACTGTTCCTGAGGGCACTCCATGGCACAAAATCACTCCTGGAAATGGCGGCTGACCCTGGTCAGGCAGGAATAACTGCCCTACGATTTTTAGATTATCCACAGATAAATTCGCTTCTTTAATCATCCTTATCACCGTTCAATATTTGATTTGTTAGCATCCGCGATAACTCCAGGTCGTCATAAATTTTCTTATATAGACCCGGATGGCATTTTACATTTTTTGGGTATGCCCCAGATGGTGGAAAAACCAGTCAGCCGGAATGTTTTCATCCATCACTTCAGATACTCCATCCGGACTTCAAAGGGCAACACTGAAACCATCACAACAGGATATTGAAAAAGGTGAAATAGGGAGATCACAGCTTAAAGCATTGACCGGTGTTGATGGCGACCCCAGCGGGATTCGAACCCGCGATCTCCACCGTGACAGGGTGGCATGTTTGACCGCTACACCATGGGGCCATGAAGATAAACGAAGGGCTGTGTCAACAGCACAATTAGAAAGTTTATCAGGGACTGTGTCTGATGTCAAGTTGAACCGAGATTGGGTTACTGTCAAAAAATTGTCTGCAAGGTATTTGAAGAGAGACATTGAGTTTCATAGCGCCGGTACCTGTGAAAGGGATTTTAGATTCTTAACCCAGGATCGAGACGCATGA
>DAOUAU010000098.1:0-11246 GCA_034433195.1 Dehalococcoidales bacterium | reverse complement strand
ATCGTCAGAATCAAGCCTTGCGGTGATTTTCCGGAAACAGCCAGGGCGTCAAAGCCAGCCAGCTTCAACAGCGGACCGAAATGACCGCCTACATTGGAATCAATAAAAGTATCCGTTAGCGGAGAGATGGTACCCACAATAAATTTGCCTGTCCCGGGAAAACCCGGATCGTTTCCCAGTGGTCCGTTAGCCATCACCAGCAGATTGTCAGCGCTGTCATAACGGGTATCCGGTCGGGTTTCATCCCAAATCAATTTTATGGCGTAACCGCGCCCTCCGGTGTACATCTTTTTAAAATCCGCCGGCAGTTCCTGGACCTTTATTTCACGGGTACTCATGTCCACTCTCAATATCCGGTCAGTATAGCCGCCAATCACTTCGACCGGCTGATAATTGAACTGCTTAATAATATTCTTCAATGTCTTGCTCCAAATTTTTTTAACAAATTTTTAAAAACGCCAGATAGTAAATGTTACAAGATACAATGTATCGTTGTATTATAACAAAGTCCGGCAAAAGGTATCCAGTTTTAGCCTGGTCTTTTATTTTCTGAGCATGGCTCAAAGTTAAAAAAATGGCTCAGAAACGCCTCTGATATTTCCTGATAAACGCCGCCTGTCCATATTATAAACGGATAAATTAGCAAGAAAAAATCATTCTCAAACTTGAAACAGGTCACCGCTAACTCGTAGAATGAAACCTGACAGGAGCGACTATTTTGCTGCATGATTTTTCTGACGGGGTGAGAAAAAGGTATCCTTCCATCCATTACGGTTATGTCATCGTAGCGGCCTGTTTCCTGATTATGACAATTGCCTACGGCGCTCAAAATACCTTCGGGGTTTTCCTCAAACCCCTGTCTGGAGAATTCTACTGGTCAAGAGCGGCCACTTCCGGATCTTTCGCTTTATATATGGTCGTCAGTGGTCTTTTAAGCATTGTCTCAGGTAAGCTGAGCGACCGTATCGGGGCCTGGAAAATTGTAGCCGGTGGAGCTTTGTGTTCCGGCACCGGTTACCTGCTGATGTCTACTATGCACAGCTTATGGCAGCTTTATTTGTATTACGGCGTCCTGGTGGCAGCCGGCAGCAGCGCCATGTACGTCCCGATGGTGGCCATGATCGCACGCTGGTTCACTAAAAATCGCGGTTTCATGTCCGGTATCGGCATAGCCGGCATCGGTTTCGGCATCGGAATCATGCCGCCAATCGCCAGCGCACTTTTACTGGCCTCCGACTGGCGCACTACCCTGCTGATAATCGGCGGCGGGGTGATGGTGCTAATTTGTTTGCTCTCACTATTGTTGCGCCATCACGACCGACCTGCCACGAACACATTCCGTTCCGATCCTGACCAGAATGACCAGATAAACGGGAGTGCGGGAATAAATTTCAGACAGGCCGCACGCACGTCCCGGTTCTGGTTGTTTTTTGCAGGCTGGTTTTTTTACGGTTTCTTTTTCCAGAGCGCCGTGGTGCACATCGTGCCACATGCCTCTGATCTGGGACTGACGGCGGTCAGAGCCGCCGGAATTCTATCCATCATCGGCGTCATCGGCACAGTCGGACGCGTCAGCCTGGGATTTGTAGGCGACAAACTGGGCAACCGGCGTACCATATACAGCAGTTACACTATCATGGGGCTGGCCTTTATTGGTCTGGCTTTTATATCTGATCTCAGCATGTTGTTTGTTTTCGCCGTGCTTTTCGGTTTTTTGTTCGGCGTCGGTGTGCTGCTGGTCCCCATGGTGACTGAATACTTCGGCTTCAAACAACTGGGCATTATTTCCGGCGCCATCGTTTTTTCAAATAGCCTGGGAGGAGCTATCGGGCCGCCGGTAGCGGGAGCTATTTTTGATCTTACCGGAAATTATCAGGCTGATTTCCTGGTGTGCGGTATTATCGCCCTGGCCGCCGCATTAATGATTTTCCTGATCAGACCAGGCAAAGAAATACCCTCGCAATAGCTGGAATTGCCCTCTAACTCAGCTTCCGCCAGAAAGTCCCCTTAGTTATCATAAATCGTGTCAAAGCGGAATATATCATGAACAAGTACTCCTGCCAAGCCAAAGCCAGAGTGGGAACATGGAGATTCAACATCAACCATCTTCTCAGAAGGTTAACTGTGGTAATGGTCTGGATGATCATGGCCGTGGTGGGTTTCCAGAACGGAAAGGCGTTTTTTCTCTCCGGTGATGACAATTCCAAAAGTTTCCAGCAAAGCCTCCGGGGTAATCACTTCATCAGGCGGTCCGTAAGCGATAACGCGGCGGGCCAACAACATCACCTGATGACACAATGAAGCCTCTTCCTGAATGTCATGGGTAGCCAGCACCACCGAAGCGCCCCGCGCCACTTCTTCATAAATCGCTTTCAAATACAGTTCCCGTCCGGCCGCATCAAGGCCACTGGTAGGTTCATCCATGACCAGCAAGTCAGCCCGGTGAGCCAGCACCTGCGCCAGATAAGTGCGCTGCTGCTGTCCGCCGGAAAGAAACCGCAGGGGCGTACCAGCCAGTTTTTCAATACCCATCTTTTGCATGGCGGAATGCACGATTTCATCATCTTCTTTGCCCATACGGCCAATCAAACCATGCAGCGGAAAACGCCCCATGCGCACCACATCAATCGCTCTCAAAGGCAAAATAAAGCTGGAATTATGAAATTGCCCCAGGTAAGCAATGCGTCTCGGGCTGCTGCCGGGAGGCAAACCGAAGATGGTAATTTCACCGCTCAGCGGTTTCAACAACCGCACGATGGTTTTCAATAAAGTTGATTTGCCTGATCCATTAGTGCCGATAAGCGCCATCGCCTCGCCTTGATGCAACTCAAAGTTGATACCGGCCACAATAATTTCTTCTTTATAGCCGATATTGAGATTTTCAGCGCTGATATAATGCTGGTCGTTAGATTTCATATTTTGGTTCCTGCGCGGATGCCGGGGTTAGGGCGCCGGCTGAGAGCGTGCCGGGTACGGATATTCTGAATGACAAAGACAATAAAAAATATCATCACTGTAACCAAAATGATGGAAGCTCCGGCCGCCAGATTAAAATGGTAGCTGAGTAAAAGACCCAGGTACATGGATAAAACTCCAAACATAACTGCCCATAGCATCATCGATTTGATATGACGGGCGATCAAGGCGCCGGCGCCGGCCGGGGCGATCAGAAGACCAAAGACCAGCAAAGTCCCAACTGTTTGAAAGGAAATGATGACGGTGGCGGCAATCATAAACAACATGATATTGTGAAATAACCGCGCTGAAAAACCGGCCACCTGAGCTTGTTCAGGGTCGAAACTGAGCAATTGGAAAGGACGTATGCAGACCAGGGTAATAACCAGAATAATAGCCGTAGCAATTAATTGCATCAGAATAGATGACCATTGAATGCCCAATATTTCACCGAACAGTATGCGGGTCAAATCACCGCTAAAGGAACTGGAACGGGAGACTATAATCACACCCAGAGAGAGCATACCGACAAACAACAGACCGATAGCTGTATCAGAGGAAAGACGGGAGCGGGTAGTAATGGCGGTAATTCCGCCGATCATGAAGACCGCGCCGATAGCCGCTCCCAGAGTACCTGGAAATCCCAACAAGAAGGCCAGAGCAATTCCGGGCAGTACTCCGTGCGCCAGGGCATCTCCAATAAAGGCCAGTCCGCGCAGGATCACAAAAGTCCCCGCCAGGGCACAAGCTATGGAAACCAGAATGCCGGCCATCAGGGCCTGCACCATAAATCCATTGTTGACAAAGGGATCAATCAAAATATGCATTTTATTAAGATCCGGTTCCACATACCTTAAGCCCGAAGGCTACAATCCGCTCATGAACCCCGGAAAACGCCATCTACACATCAAACTCCAAAATACCTGACTTATTTCAAGGCTGATAATATCGTTTCAACCATATTGTTCATAAAGGAAAAATAAGAGCCGTCTTTAGACAGGGCATGAGTGTTTAATTCTACCACTTTTACGCCGGTTTCTTTTCCAATGGTCTTCGCAGTGGCGGCGGAGGTGCCCAATTCGGTAAAAATAACTTTGACATTGTTTTCCAGGACGGCCTTTTTCAGCGCGGCCATGTTGGCAGCTGTGACATCCGCTCGTGAGGAAAGGCTGGGGACGATAACGCCTACCAGTTTGAAATGGTAACGACTGGCAAAATAACCCAACGATTCATGCCCGGTGACCAGTTTGCGGTCAGTTTCCGGGATGATACTCAGTCTATCAGCGATAGTCCGGTTTAGTGACTCCAGCCGGTTAACCAGAGCGATGGTTTGACTGGATAAATCCCAATTGAACAGGCTGCTGATTTGCCGGGATAAAGCCAGGCTTACTTCTTTTATGGTCATGGGATCTGTCCACAGATGGGGGTCGGCGGCTGAATGCTCATGTCCGTCAGCATCTTCCTCTGTCTCTGCTTCATGTTCGTCGATATAGCGTATGACCACATGATCAGAGGCTGTGAAAATCCTGACCCCCTTTTTGACCGCCTCATCGAGGGTGTTTTCCAAACCGGCCTCATGATGGAGGCCGTTACACACAATCAAGTCAGCTTTATATACTTTCTCAATATCTTTAGCAGAGGGTTCCCACTCGTGGGGGTCCAGTCCGTTGGGAATCAGGACAGTGACGGTTGCCAGATCACCCACCAGTTCTTTCACCACCGAACCCAGAATTGAATAAGTCACCACGATGGACTTTTTGGCATCGGGATCATCAGCTTTGCCGGAACAACTGATGAATGGCGCCAGCAAAGCCAGAAACAGCATCAAGATAAAAAGTTTTTTTATCATATGTTCCCTCGTTCCAGATTATCTTAAATATTCGCTGCACACTCCCGGCAGCGGCCAAAAAAATCCAGACGATGATCAGAAATCTCAAAGCCGGTTTCGGATGAAAGCCGTTTCTCCAAATCAGCCGTGTTGCAGTCCATGAAATTTACAACTCTGCCGCATTGAGAACAAATCAGATGGTCGTGGTGCTCAGGCGGGTGGCTGATATAACTATGCGTGTTTTGATGCGTATGAATCATGCAGATCAGTCCCAATTCTGAGAGAATATTGAGGGTGCGGTAGACCGTTACTTCGCCTATTTCGGGATCGATTTGCCGGACTTTCTGATGTAACGCCGAAGGAGTAAGCAGTTCAGAACTCTGAATGAAGGATTTTATTATAGTAATACGCTGCGAAGTCACTTTATGACCCGAGCGGCGCAGCTGCATAACAATTTCCTCTAGAGGCATCTAATTGAAACTCCCTTTCAATTACTCTAACGTCTTGACATAGGCTATGTCAAGACTCAAAATAAGCCTGTTAAGTAAAAGAGGTTATGTTTTCAGAAAAACGGGTTGGTAAATTTCACCATTAATATCATATAAAATAATCTTGAGCACGAAATGCTCAATTTCACCGCAATTTTTCCTGGACAAGGTATTCCGGATAGCGTTGATGCGCAGACGACATGGATAATGCCATGAGGAACAAAAACGCACCAGATAAGACAATGCCAGCTAAAGTAGCGTTTGAACCACAGCGGTTTATTCAGCGGAACGCTAAGTCTCCAGATATTCATACCACGGCCGGTCATTAGCGCTAACAATCCTGAGACAAGGTTGATCATGGCCGTGATAAAAACGATTTTGAGCATGATCGGTCTTGTGATCAGATAGTTGCCGTTTCTTCAATTTAAATTTGCGATCAATATTTTGTTTCAATGTACAATCTCGATAATCAACCATCAAAAATTATACTAAATAGAAATTCTGCCAACTCTCTTGTGTACTTTTTAAGCTTCCCGGCCCTGCCATGCAGAGTGTCCAAAGCCTGGAAGCTTTTGCGGATACAGGGTACGGCGTGTTACAATTTCGGGAGGTTAGGCCAAATCCGGGAGAATAAATTGAAAAAGCTAAACTGGATCGCGGTATTGGCCCTGATATCAGGCATATTATTGGTTTCCGCTTGTTCGGGAAAGGAAGGAGCAATCATGGCCCAGATTGGGGATAAAGTCAAAGTCCATTACACCGGCACCTTGAAGGATGGTACGGTCTTTGATTCTTCAGTGAATCGCACTCCGCTGGCTTTCACTGTAGGCGCCGGACAGATGATTGAAGGCTTTGATAAAGCGGTGGTGGGTATGAAAGTGGGTGAGAGTAAAACAGTTACCATTGCGGCCGCGCAAGCTTATGGCGAACGGCAGGAATCGGCAGTACAGGTGGTGTTAAAAAAAGATCTACCGCCGACTTTAAATCCCAAAGTGGGCGATAGGCTGGTAGCCAGGGGAAGCGATGGTTCCGCGATCAATGTCAAAGTGGTGGCAGTCACGGATTCAGCGGTTACGGTAGATGCCAACCATGAGTTAGCAGGGCAGGATTTGATATTTGAGATTAAGATGGTAGAAATAACCAGGTAGGCATTTTAACACCATGCCAAAACAAAAAAAGAGGCTCCTGTTGAAGGAGCCTCTTTTTTTTAGGCAGACAGTCATATTTATTCTTATGTAAAATGAACAAGCGCCTGCTTTTGGACCGCAGGTGAGAGCGCTCTGCCATCCCGGGGATGAGTAAAACCCGCCTGGGTTAGAGACTAAACCCCTAAAGCTCTCACCCGGATAGAGAATTCTAGCCGGTGACATCCCTCTTTTTGAATAAATAAAAAGCTACTGTGATGAACACCACCATGTAGGCTCCCAATATGATAAAAGCCTGAAGAACTGAAGGATCCTGCGCGGCAGAACCACCAAAAGCGCCAAATCCACCCGGGAGGTTATTCAGGTCATTGATGACATCCACATTGGCTGCAAAAAGATATTTGGGTATGCTGGAAACCCAGCCGCCGGCGGCGCTCATCAGAGCAGTGATGATGGGTTCCAGAAACAAGATGCCCGCTCCGACGGCGATGCCCGGCATGGCCGAACGTCCAACCACTGAAAACAGCAGTCCCATCAGGGCAAAAGGCATAATAATAAACAAAGTACGCCAGAATTGAAGGAACTGGTACCAACAATAGCTGCCCGTGATAAAGCCAAAATTCAGAGCATTCCCGGCTATGGAGTTGGTGATAATGCTCATGATGAATCCCACAACCACGCTCACCACCATCCCGATGACGACCAAAATGACCACCGATATCACTTTAGCGGCCAGCAGTTTTAGTCTGTCTTCACTGCTGATCAAGGCGATGCGCAATGTGCGCCAGTTATATTCGTTACCCACTGAACTGGCCATCAGAATCACGGCCATGACAGCCCCGAATGACGAAAGAATGGATAAACTGAAAGGAATCGAGGAACTCAGACTTATTATATTTAGCAACCTGGCCATTTGCCTGGCGTGGTCGGGTACCGAGATATTGTAAATAGCCAGGAGCAGCAGGTTGATCAGCACCATGATGCCTATCATAATGTACAGCAAAATCCAGGTCATCCCGCGTTTGCGCAGTTTAAAAAGCTCAGCCCTGAGGAGTCTACTCACCGCCGGCACCTCCCGTTAATTGTAAGAAGATGTTCTCCAGACCGGTATTCCGCTGACACAGCCCTGAAGCGTAAATGCCCTGGTCTGCCAGGGCTTGATTTACCCTTGAGGCGCTTTCCGGAGGAGCGTCTAAAATCAAATAGCCGTTTTCCGTTTTGACAGATTTTATCCAGGTCAATCCAGAAAGGATATTCGCGGCCCTGGTTAAATCATCAACTTTGATCTCCAATACCTGACCCCGTGCCAACAGTTCCTGAATCGAAGCGTTAGCCAGTGTCACTCCTTTTTTAATAATCACCACTCTGGTGCATACCATCTCAACCTCATGCAGCAGATGACTGCATAACAATATCCCGCGGCTCTCATGAGCCAGCTGTGGGATCAAATCCCGGATTTCTTTCATGCCCGCCGGGTCCAGCCCGTTAGTCGGCTCGTCCAGAATGATTAATTCGGGATCTCTCAGCAAAGTGGAAGCAATCCCCAACCTCTGTTTCATTCCCATGGAATAATTGCCATATTTATCTTTGGCCCGGTCATACAAATTGACCCGCTGTAATACCTCGTGGATTTTTTGTCTGGATATACCCCCGATAGCGATCGCCAGAGATTCGAGGTTATCTACACCGGATAGATAGGGATAGAAAGCCGGGGTTTCGATGACCGCTCCGATCCGCCTCAGCGCGCCCCAGGGATTGGCTTTTAAATTACGACCAAAAAGTTCAATACTGCCCGATGTAGGAGTCACCAGGTTTAATATCATACCCACCGTAGTGCTTTTCCCAGCTCCATTGGGTCCCAGGAATCCGAACACCTCACCCCGGCGAATTTCGATATTCAGATTCTCCACTGCCTTGATATTTCCGAAACTCTTGGTTAAACCAGAAGTTCGCAGAATGACATCATCCACTTTTTTATTCGATTGTGGTTGTGTCTCCATTATTATTTGAGCATTCATTATTTTTCTTTATCTCACTCCTGTGAGTGCCATCCGTTATTTCGGATTGCGCACATTGACGACTGGGGTATTTATAGTCTAACACACGCTGATCAAAAAACCTTGCCGGTATAGAATTAGAGCTGCTGAATTTGACATGGATATGCCGCCTGCACTTTGATTATCGGCCGTTCCAGGTTTGTATAATCCGGATACACTGAAATACAATGTATTATGTGAATCTGGCTCTCCAGGGTGTCAAGCAGATGCGAAAAATTAACTGCGTATGGACGCTGATATTGAGTGTGGTGCTGCTCCTGACCGCCTGCAGCCCCAAAAGTGAGACAGGGGCTACTCCGGTTGAGACAACGGCGACTCTCATGATGTCTCAATATCAGCTGACCTATCTCTTACTGGCGGCTTATCCCGAATATTTTTGGTGTGATCCGGATTTCTACCCGGTAGCCCGGGAAGGCGCTGAACAAGCTAACGCGGCGGCCCGGTTTGCCAGCATTCAGGCGAATCCCTCTGAATTCACCGCGATACTCGAACAACTGAAAATAAATGCCAAAGCGGAATATACAGATTCAGAAAAACTGATGATCTACCGGGAACACAAGAAGCTTAACCGAATAGTCACTTTGACCTCGTCAGGCGAAGGTTATATATTCGTTTTAAGGATTTCTCAAAACCAGGGAAAGACAGTGCAGGGCACTATCTCTCCTGACGGTATCATCAAGGTAGTAAAAGAGGAAACCAGCTTTAATACCTGCCCGATTTGTCTATCGGAAACTACACTGATAGATACACCACAGGGCGGCATCCCGGTGGAAAGATTGCCTGTTGGCCAATGGGTTTGGACGGAAGACCGCGCCGGAAAGCGTGCCGCCGCCCAGGTTATACAAATATCTCAAACAAAGGTACCCCCGTCCTTTCAAATTTTACAAGTCACACTGAATGACGGACGCTCGGTCAAAACATCAGCCGGTCACCCCTCCGCCGAAATGAAAGCGCTGGGTGACTATCAAATTGGGGAGACCCTTGGCAAAGGGCAGATTGTCTCCGCCATTTTGATGGACTATCACGGCAGGGCGACATTTGACCTCCTGCCGGGCGGAGAGACCGGGTTCTACTGGGCCAACGGAATCAAAGTCATGAGCACCCTGAAGGTACCATAGAATCCCAACAAATCAGTTCAGACGGCAGTTCAAATAATTGGTTTTCCGCCAACCCCTTGACGACCACCCCATAAGGTATTAACATACTGCTAAGCGCCAGTTCAATGAATAACTCTTCCGCTGGAGGTTTTTCCGTGGAGGCAGGTTTTTTGAGAGATGGCAAAGGTATCATGCCCAACGCCCTGGAATGGTTGCTGGAACCTGATGAACCGGCAATCCAATATCTGGCCAGAAGAGATCTGACGAGTTGCAATCTGGATGAATTGATTCGTCTTCAGGAAAAAGCTCATACCTCTGGGCCGATAGCACTAATCCTGGAAAAAATGAACCCCGCCGGTTACTGGGTCCAGCCCGGAGCGGGTTATTATCCCAAATATACCGGTACGGTATGGTCACTGATCCTGCTCTCCCAGATAGGCGCTTCTATGGAGATGGACGAGCGCGTCGCGGCGGCTTGCAGCTATCTGATCAGTCAGTCATTAACCAAATACGGCCAGTTCACCGCTACCGGCCAGCCTTCCGGAACAGCTGATTGTTTACAGGGCAATGTTTGCGCAGCCTTGCTTGATTTGGGCTGCTGGAACGCCTATCTGGAACTGGCATTTGATTACATGGCGCGCAGTGTAACCGGTGAGGGCATGGCTCCGATCGAAGAAAAAAATACCCCGCTGCGTTATTATGCCGGTAAATGCGGCCCCAATTTCGCCTGCGGTTCCAATAATAAACTGCCTTGCGCCTGGGGCGCAGTCAAAGTGATGCTGGCCTTCAGCAAATTACCTAAAAATAAAAGAACAGCGGTGATTAATAAAGCCATATCGCAGGGAATTGAATTTCTGCTGAGCCGGGACCCGGTTGAGTCCGATTATCCCTGTGGTTACGCCGGCAAACCTTCCAGCAACTGGAGTAAATTCGGATTTCCGGTTTTTTATGTCACTGACATGCTGCAAAATGTAGAAGCCCTGGTGAGGCTGGGCAGCGGCAAAGACCCCAGGCTGACCAGAGCCCTGCAGTTTATCCGCTGGAAACAGCACCCGGAAGGGCGCTGGAAGCTGGAGTATGACTACGCTGGTAAAATCTGGGTGGATTTCGGCCCCAAAAAAGAGCCCAACAAATGGGTCACCTTGAGAGCGTTACGAGTCTTGAGAGCTGTGGGTTAACCTCACCCATAGATAAGATAGACACACCTTCAGTGTGGCATGATACCACTGCGGAGTATTTGTTTTAGTGAGGGGCGATAGATGTTTGATTCCGGAATCCGTCATGTCACCATACCCGGCCTGCGTGTGCATCTGAGACGGGGCGAGCCCAATATGCTGTGGATCAACGGACAAAACATGCTTTTGCTCAACGATACCGCCGCCGAATTCATAGAAGCTTTTATCACCGTTATGTCACACTACAGCAGCGGTCTGGAAACTGAACATTTCAAATTGGAAGTAGCCTCTCAGGTCCAGCAGAAATATCCCCTGGTACCACTGGATGTTTTGATTCATGATTTTGACCGCATTTACGGCTCGATATTGGAGGTCAGTCAAGGAAGCTGTCCGGCCTCGGAGACCAATCTGGGCAACCGCGAAACCGATCCCCGCCGCTGGAGTGCCCCACCCCGTATTGATTTGGCCTTAACTTACCGCTGCAACAACAATTGCCATTTT
>DAOUAU010000097.1:0-1542 GCA_034433195.1 Dehalococcoidales bacterium | reverse complement strand
AATCAGCATAATACCCAACCAAAATGTGGGCACAGTGATGCCGACGTTAGCTATGGTGGTAACTAGCGTATCCAGCCATGTCCCTCTCCTAACGGCGCTGATTATGCCAAGCGGGATGCCGATCATGGTTCCGACAATAAAGGCCAATATACCTAAATGCGCGGTAACAGGGATTCGTTTTACCAGGTCTTTGGCAATCGGATATTTATTCATGATAGAATTTCCCAGATCGCCCTGCAGGATGCCCCCCAACCAATCAAAATATTGAACCACCATAGGCCTGTCCAAGCCGGCTTCCTGTCTCAACAGCGCCAGTTCTTCTTGAGTCATGTTTTGCAATTGATTGGGGTTAAAAAGCATATATATCGGGTCACCCGGCAACAGACGCATGCCGACAAAGACCAGGATGGTTACCAATAATACCACGATTGCGGATTGTATCAATCGGCGCACGATATAGGTTAACATGCCATCCTCCGGTGATATTGCCTGGAATTTTGAGTAAAGAAATCTATCAGTTTGAGTTTATGAATTGATCATCGGTCCGGCACCGCCAACGTTTGGTCCATCATAAGCAAATTCTCTTCCACCCATGGTCTTGGTAAATTTCGGAGTCAAGAGCAAAGCAGAGAAGAAGACGGGTTTGGTAATTTTCCGCAAATTAAGTGGACAATGGGACAGCCCACTGGGAATATAAATGATGGTAGGTTTAGTGATAGTGTATTTCTCCATCTCCTCTCCCAGCCAAAAATCTATTTCCGCATCAAAACTGGAAAATAGATCAGGCGGCTGACCGCCCAGAAAAATCAAATATTCGTCCGCATCATGCGTATGTGCTTCTTTTTCAAGTTGAAATGGCTTCACGAACAGTTGCCATCCCATGTTCATCTTGGCTCCAGGAATTTGTCTGCCGCCTCTAAAATAGGCTTGTGGTGTGGCTACTGCCGGCAAGTTTGATTCCTCTCTAAAATTTGAAAACACGTATTGAGAATACTTTTGAGCGGCCATTTTCCCTCCTAGGCTTATACCTATAAACTATTTGATTTTTAAAATTCGATGGACATAACTGTTTGTCAGAGATAATCGTTAAACAGTAAACTTAAGATATAATTATTCCGGTATACGGTTGTAACTCTGAAGTCTGACTACCTTTCAATCGTAAACGATGTAATCGAACTATATGTTAACTTGTAATATTTCGTATGTTGAACCATCTTCTTTGCTAGTAAAACATCAGAGAGCGGAACTATTGTCGCAAACACTTAAATTCAGGATAGAACAAACTAGCGGGTGCCCGATTTTTCCGAGCACCCGCTGATGTTACCAGTCTTTATTTGTCAAGCCAGATTAATTCCGGAGACCAGACGGACCAATCAAGATGACTAAAAATCCCAGAATCACGAACATTTTTTGCCAGGATGAAACCCATGGCGTTGGAGAAAAGAGGCGTCATAGTAGCATCATCGTAAATCATTTGAATGAGTTCATCACTGAGCGCTTTGGCTTTGACCGGATCAATTTCTCTGAGGGCTGGCTCGATCT